>NZ_JBBOPL010000002.1:0-49407 GCF_038003585.1 Streptococcus sp. FSL E2-3488
TCAAGCCATTTATGATGAACATAAGGGAAATTACGGATATCGTCGAATAACTCTTGAATTGAGGAATCGTGGTTTTGTAGTGAACCAGAAAAAGGTCCAACGTCTGATGAAGCTCCTTGGTTTAAGTTCCCAAATTCGTCGTAAACGCAAGTATTCTTCATACCAAGGAGAAGTTGGCAAGAAAGCAGATAACCTTAGTGACCAAGGTTGGCAATACCAACATCAGTATTATCATCAATTTTTAGAGGATAAAGGGACCCCCAACCGTCAATGTCACGTAAGGGGAATCGTCCAGACAATGGCATGATGGGATCCTTCTTTGGTATTCTTAAGTCTGAGATGTTTTATGGTTACGAGAAGACGTTTCACTCACTTGAGCAATTGGAACAAGCTATTGTAGACTATATTGATTATTACAACAACAAACGCATTAAGGTAAAATTAAAAGTACTCAGTCCTGTGCAATACAGAACTAAATCCTTTGAATAAATTAGTTGTCTAACTTTTTGGGGTCAGTACAAGAGCTCAGCATCCGCTGGTTTTTTTTTTTCAGTGTATTAAAAAACAACCGTTCTCACGATTGTTCAATAAATTTAAATCTTTTCAAGGACAGATTGGGTTACCCAAGTCTTGAGATTTCCGATTTGGACGAGGATGCCATCGCTAGGTGGGTCAATGGCAAGAACTTTGAAGTTACCTGGAATAGTAAAGGTCTCACCAGGATTGAGGGA
The DNA here is from genome assembly GCF_038003585.1 of Streptococcus sp. FSL E2-3488. Lineage (NCBI taxonomy): Bacteria > Bacillati > Bacillota > Bacilli > Lactobacillales > Streptococcaceae > Streptococcus > Streptococcus sp. FSL E2-3488. The sequence goes on from NZ_JBBOPL010000002.1 coordinate 732, forward strand.
CTGGTCTGATGTTGGATTACCTTGTGCATCAACTTCAAGAACGGGGCTAGGGTCAACGATATTGTGTTTGGTTGGTGTACCTCCAGCTAAATCTTGGCTGGTGATGGTATTTCCTGACACAGAGGTGACACGGAAGGTACCTGTGAATCGGACTGAATCGCCAGCTTTTATAGAAGAATTAGTAGGATTTCCATTTTGAGTTCCTGATTCGAGGTCTTTAAAATGGATATATCCAGACACTTGACTCTTATGGAAGCTACGTTTGTGATATTTCTCAGGCCCCTGACCCGCATCGTAGTTGTATTCTTCAATAGTTACCTGATCACCATGTACTTCTGCAACCCAAGCGACATGCCCCATGTGCCCAGCTCCATTAACACCAGCTGAGAACCAGGCGATGCTCCCTACGGCAGGATTCATGTCAACACGGTGGCCATTCGCACGTGCGATATTACCCCAAGTGATGGCATTTCCATAACCTATAGGTAAGGTGAATCCATTGGTGTTGCTAAGGCGGTAGGCCGCAAAGGAAGTACACTGACGCCAGTACATAGTCCAAGGGTCCACGCCGAAGCCACCATATTTCCAAGAAAAAGGGTAGTCATCTCCGAGGACAGCTGCCTGAGCAGAGCCGCTGCACGAAACCGAAACAGTCGCTAGACAAGCTAGCAGTATGAGATAATTTAGTAATTTTTTCTTCATTTCAACCTCCACCTACCTATTCGCAGTTTTTCAGGAAAATGAAGATGATTTTTGAATTTAAGTCTCTCTTAAGCTATTTAGACTATACTATCATTAATCCTAAATAACTTTTTTCATTTTCATAATCTCCTAAGAGGCGGTCCAAGTGGTCGCCTTTTTTATGTTCAAATTTGGCTACACACCCATATCTCCGAACAAATATGTTATAATGTTTACATATAATTCGTGAAAATAACTAATTTTTCCGAATGATGGTCGTTAACGGGCATTTGCCCCTAGTCTTATTTGATATTGAGGTATCTTTCAAATGAAACTTTTGGTTGTTGGTTCTGGCGGTCGTGAACATGCGATTGCCAAGAAATTATTGGAGTCTAAGGACGTTGAGCAGGTTTTCGTGGCTCCTGGTAATGATGGGATGACATTGGACGGTCTTGATTTGATCAATATCGGAATTTCCGAACATTCTAAGCTTATTGACTTCGCAAAAGCGAACGATATTGCTTGGACCTTTATCGGTCCAGACGATGCCCTTGCGGCTGGTATCGTGGATGATTTCAATGCGGCAGGACTCAAAGCCTTTGGTCCGACCAAGGCTGCGGCTGAACTTGAGTGGTCTAAGGATTTTGCTAAGGAAATCATGGTCAAATATGATGTTCCAACAGCAGCCTATGGCACATTTTCAGATTTCGAGGAAGCTAAAGCCTATATTGAGGAAAAAGGCGCTCCAATCGTCGTCAAGGCAGACGGCTTGGCCCTAGGTAAAGGTGTCGTCGTTGCTGAAACAGTTGAGCAAGCAGTAGAAGCCACTCACGAGATGCTTTTGGACAATAAATTCGGTGACTCAGGTGCGCGTGTGGTCATCGAGGAATTCCTGGATGGGGAAGAGTTCTCTCTCTTTGCCTTTGTCAATGGGGACAAATTCTACATTATGCCAACGGCTCAAGACCACAAACGTGCTTATGATGGTGACAAGGGACCTAACACTGGTGGGATGGGTGCCTATGCGCCAGTTCCTCACTTGCCACAGAGTGTGGTTGACACAGCGGTTGACACTATTGTCAAGCCGGTTCTTGAAGGCATGATCAAAGAAGGTCGTCCCTACACTGGTGTCCTTTACGCTGGTCTTATCTTGACAGCTGACGGCCCTAAAGTCATCGAGTTCAACTCTCGCTTTGGTGATCCTGAAACGCAAATCATCTTGCCTCGTTTGACATCTGATTTTGCGCAAAATATCACTGACATTTTGGATGGCAAAAAGCCAGCAATCACTTGGACCGACAAGGGTGTGACACTTGGTGTGGTTGTAGCATCAAACGGTTACCCACTCGCTTATGAGAAAGGCGTCAAGCTTCCAGCCAAGACAGAGGGCGACATCGTCACTTACTATGCAGGTGCTAAATTCGCTGAAAATGGCCAAGACCTCCTTTCAAACGGCGGACGTGTCTACATGCTGGTCACAACAGCAGACACCGTCAAAGATGGTCAAAATATCATCTACAGCGAACTCAACAACCAAAACACAGAAGGCTTGTTCTACCGTACAGATATCGGTAGCAAGGCTAACAAATAATAAGTGACCGTAGGTTGTAAAAGGCGAGCGAAAGCGAGCCAAACTAAGATAATGGTTACCGTGGTGAAAAGACCAGAACAGATCCTGTTCTGGTCGAGGGAACTTTGAGACCCTAGGCTAAAAGTTTAGGGATGAAACCGAAGGTTTGCTTCCGTCCCCACCACCTAAGACCATTATCAAAAAAGAAATAATATAAGAAAGGGAATGTTCAGTTAGTTTTCCTAACCGAACACGGGACTAAATCCCTAGGAAAAAAGATAAAACTGCCTAGACGTAACGTCGTCGTTAGTTTCCCTATTTTTCTACGGGAGTTTTCGCAAGCGAATCGTCCCTTTGTATCTTAATATGAAACCAGTAATTTCCATCATCATGGGCTCAAAATCCGACTGGGCAACCATGCAAAAAGCCGCTGAAGTCCTCAATAACTTCGGTGTCGTTTACGAAAAGAAAGTTGTTTCTGCACACCGTACACCGGACCTCATGTTCAAACATGCCGAAGAAGCTCGTAGTCGTGGCATCAAGGTTATCATCGCTGGTGCGGGTGGCGCAGCTCACTTGCCAGGGATGGTAGCAGCTAAAACTACCCTTCCAGTCATTGGCGTACCTGTCAAATCTCGTGCTCTTAGCGGTGTGGATTCACTTTATTCCATCGTTCAGATGCCAGGTGGAGTACCAGTCGCAACTATGGCGATCGGTGAAGCAGGTGCGACCAACGCAGCCCTCTTTGCCCTTCGTCTTCTCTCAGTAGAAGACAAGGCTATTGCAGAGGCACTTGCTAACTTTGCTGAAGAACAAGGAAAAATCGCAGAGGAGTCTACAAATGAGCTCAACTAAAACCATTGGTATCATCGGTGGTGGCCAGCTTGGTCAGATGATGGCCATTTCTGCTATCTATATGGGCCACAAGGTTATCACCCTTGATCCTGCATCAGATTGTCCATCTTCTCGTGTGTCTGAGGTTATCGCGGCACCCTACGATGACGTAGATGCTCTTCGTCAGTTGGCGGACCGCTGTGATGTTCTCACTTATGAATTTGAGAATGTCGACGCTGACGGTCTTGACGCTGTCATCAAGGATGGACAACTTCCACAAGGAACAGAACTGCTTCGCATTTCACAAAACCGTATCTTTGAGAAGGACTTCCTTTCAAACAAGGCTCAAGTAACGGTGGCACCTTACAAGGTCGTGACCTCTAGCCTTGATTTGGAAGATATTGATCTTTCTAAAAATTACGTCCTCAAGACTGCGACAGGTGGTTACGATGGCCACGGTCAAAAAGTCATCACATCAGCCGAAGATTTGGAAGAGGCAAATGCACTTGCTAACTCAGCTGAGTGTGTCTTGGAAGAGTTCGTCAACTTCGACCTTGAAATTTCGGTTATCGTGTCTGGTAACGGCAAGGATGTGACGGTTTTCCCAGTTCAGGAAAATATCCACCGCAACAACATCCTCTCTAAGACTATCGTTCCAGCTCGTATTTCTGATAGACTAGCAGACAGAGCTAAAGCTATTGCTGTGAAGATTGCTGAGCAACTTAACCTCTCTGGTACCCTTTGTGTAGAAATGTTTGCGACAGCTGATGACATCATTGTCAACGAAATTGCGCCACGCCCACACAATTCAGGGCACTACTCAATCGAAGCCTGCGACTTTTCACAATTTGACACACATATCTTGGGCATTCTCGGAGCACCACTTCCAGCAATCAACCTCCATGAACCTGCTGTTATGCTCAACATCCTCGGCCAACACGTCGAAGCAGCTGAGCGTTATGTCACAGAAAATCCAAGCGCCCACCTCCACATGTATGGTAAACTAGAAGCGAAGCACAACCGAAAGATGGGTCATGTGACTTTGTTTAGTAATGAGCCAGATAATGTGGTTGAGTTTGGGAAAGGAATTGATTTTTAGGTAAAAATAGCAATTCTAGGACTCGAAGTCATTGGAATGACTTATGCTACGCCTTTCAAAAAGCTGGCCACCAAGTAGAACATGTATTGAGAGAGTAAGCGAAACAATGATCAAAAATCTCTCTCGGTTGACCTGCTAGATGGTCACTATCATTCCAAGGGTGAAAACAAACATGACACCTATGAGGTACATGTGGCGAAAGCTCATTCAGAATACGATTTTATTTTTCTGAGTGTGAGTCATGGCTTTGTCAAAGAAGCTTTGGAAATCTTGCGAAAAAATAATGTCAAAGGCACCCTTGTTTTCTTCTGTAATTTCTGGAATACTCGAAAAGAGGTAGAGGAGTGGGCAGGAGACTACGTTTATATTCTAGCTTTTCCAACTGCTGGAGGCCAGATGCAGGATGACCATTTGGATGGGGTCTTGTTCGATTATTTAATGCTAGAAGGTGAGCAAAAAGCATACATTTCTAACTATACTGATTTGACGGCTTTACTGACTTCTGCAGATTTAAAGTGGGAAGTGCCTCATGATATGGTCGAGTGGATTTGGATTCACATGGCGATTAACACAGGTGTCACTTCGACAGCTGCACGTTCGGGGAATCTGGAAAATCCAGAACAGCTGGCTCTGAACTTGATGAATAGTTCTTCGGAATTATCATTAGTCATCAAGACCATTCGAGAAGCTTTGAAAGTCGTAGAAGCGCGTGGCGTAAATTTGAAGCTTTACAAAGCTGAGCTCTTGCCGTACAAAATTCCCGCATGGATTGCTGGGAAAGCCATGAAAATCATGTTTGCAAAAAATGAGCTGACCCGAAAAATTATGACCTTACACAATGATAAACAGGACATCTTCTATTGTTGTCAAAGTGTTTATCAAACCGGTCAGGAGTTAGGTGTGAAGATTCCCATTCTGGAAGCAAATATGAAGGGAATTTCACTTTAGGAGGTTTTATGATTCAACTCATCGTTAATGCATTTGTTGAAAAAGATAAGACAGTAGCAGTCGTTTAAGTCTTGTATGCTAGTGGCAATCACGAAAAAGTGAGAGCTAAGTATGAAGAGTTGATTGCTCAATATCCTGAAAACTATTTAGCTATCTATGATTTGCCGATGGATACGGATTTGAATACACTAAATCACTATCCGTCAGTGTGGATTGGAAAAGAGGAATTTGAATAAACCGACTGTCGGTTGTTAATTGATGTGAAACATCAAAAGAATATTGCACGTAAAACTAAAAAGAAGCGGACATAGGATTCGATTAAGATGAGCTAAACGTCCAATCTTTGATAGAATAAATAAACAAAAAAAGAAAGGAACAAGGGCACTCGTATTCACTAAAACTGAATACGGGCTTACGGACTTGGTCGAAAAGATAGTTTTTCCTAGAAGCTGATGCTTCTTCGTCTAAACTCCTATTTTGACTGTGTCCGCTTAACGCCCTTAATATCTTAATTATGATCGAACGTTACTCTCGCCCAGAAATGGCGAACATTTGGACTGAAGAAAATAAATACCGTGCTTGGCTTGAGGTGGAAATCTTGGCTGACGAAGCATGGGCTGAGTTGGGGGAAATCCCTAAGGAAGATGTGGCTTTGATTCGTGAAAAGGCGGACTTTGACATCGACCGTATTTTGGAAATCGAGCAGCAAACTCGTCACGATGTGGTTGCTTTCACACGTGCGGTTTCTGAAACTCTTGGCGAAGAGCGTAAGTGGGTTCACTATGGTTTGACGTCTACTGACGTGGTAGATACTGCCTATGGTTACCTCTACAAACAAGCCAACGATATTATCCGCAAGGATCTTGAAAACTTCCTTAATATCATCGCTGACAAAGCGAAGGAACACAAGTTTACGATCATGATGGGTCGTACGCACGGTGTGCACGCTGAGCCTACAACTTTTGGTCTTAAATTAGCGACTTGGTACAGTGAAATGGAGCGTAATATCGAGCGTTTCGAGCATGCGGCTGCTGGTGTGGAAGCTGGTAAGATTTCTGGTGCGGTTGGTAACTTTGCCAACATCCCACCATTTGTTGAAAAGTACGTCTGCGACAAGCTTGGTATCCGTGCTCAAGAAATCTCTACACAGGTGCTTCCTCGTGACCTTCACGCTGAGTACTTTGCAGTTCTGGCCAGCATCGCAACTTCTATCGAGCGTATGGCAACTGAAATTCGTGGTCTTCAAAAATCTGAACAACGTGAAGTGGAAGAGTTCTTTGCAAAAGGTCAAAAAGGATCCTCAGCAATGCCTCACAAACGTAACCCTATTGGTTCTGAAAACATGACAGGTCTTGCACGTGTCATCCGTGGTCACATGGTAACAGCTTATGAAAACGTAGCTCTTTGGCACGAACGCGATATCTCTCACTCATCAGCTGAGCGTATCATCGCACCAGACACAACCATCTTGATTGACTACATGCTTAACCGTTTTGGAAACATCGTTAAGAACTTGACAGTCTTCCCAGAAAACATGATCCGCAACATGAACTCCACATTTGGTCTTATCTTCAGTCAACGTGCTATGCTTACCTTGATTGAAAAAGGCATGACGCGTGAACAAGCTTACGACCTTGTTCAACCTAAGACAGCTCAATCATGGGATAACCAAGTAGACTTTAAACCACTTCTTGAAGCAGATCCAGAGGTAACTTCTCGCCTCACTCAAGAAGAAATCGATGAAATCTTCAACCCAGTTTATTATACTAAACGTGTTGATGAAATCTTCGAACGCATCGGTTTGGGTGACTGATTTATATGAATAAGAGAAAGCAGGACCGCCCTGCTTTTTTATGGTGATATCTATGTCACTATTTTTGTTCTCTTTTTGGCTTTACAATAGGGTCATCGCAAGAAAACTGTCAGGAAGGAGGAGTTATCATTCTTAAAAGGACGATTTAACTGTTTGCCGGAACTTAGTCTCTTAATAGTAAGCCTTGCTTATAATATCATCCGGATTATGAATGATTTAGGAAGTATCAAAGTTCCTTCTTGGTTTTTAGATATGGATATTCCTAATGGGTGCTTACTATTACTTATTTTGCTTATCGTTTTAAAAAGTGATGAAAGAGAATAATATTTTAAGTAACCTTTAAGTTCATTAAGATATATTATAACCATCCTAGTAAAGCAGCTAGCTTTTGTGAGCTAGAAGGTGAACATAATTTTTTCATAACAAATTTCCCCGAAGAAAGTCTAGTAATCTAGGCTTTTTTCTTCTTTTTGATGTTTTATTAGGATATTTTAAGAAAACACTTGAAAACCCTTCCAGAAAAAGGTGATATAGTTATATAAAGATTCTATTGGACAAGCGGTCACCTTTGAAGATTAGGTTGGGAAGCCTGTACAATCGTATCTTTTCAGTGGTCTTTGGACTGCTGTGAAAATCCCTTAGGTTTTTTTGTGCTGCGATTTAAGGTTTCTTTAAGGTAGGGAGGTTATACTGTAAATCCCCTAAATAACTTTTACTGAACACTTTTCAGTAAGTCTCGTTGGCTTACACTTTTTGTAGAACAACGAACTTTTCTTTTTCATAATCTCCAAAAGAGCTCAACATGATGTGTTGGGTTCTTTTTTTGGTTACTAAAAAACGCCCTTAGGCGTTTTAAGTATAGATTACATTTCGTCTGGAGCTTCAACACCGAGAAGGCGAAGGGCTTCTTTGAGGACTGTTGCTGTTGCGTAGCAAAGAGCCAAACGGCTGTCACGTTCTGGGCTTTCGTCCAAGATACGTGTGTGCGCATAGTATTTGTTAAAGGCTTGAGCCAAGCTGATAGCAAATTTAGCAACGATAGATGGTTCAAAGTTGTCTGATGCACGGTTGATGATACGTGGGAAGTCTTGTAAGAGTTTGATGATTTCCCAGCTTTCAACGTCGTTTAAGCTGTATGTAGCATCTGCAGATGGCGTGAAGTCAGCCTTGCGCAAGATAGATTGGATACGAGCGTGTGCATATTGAACGTAAGGTCCAGTTTCCCCTTCGAAAGATACCATAGCATCAAGATCAAAGTCATAACCATTCATGCGGTCTGTTTTAAGGTCGTAGAACTTGATAGCTCCAACACCAACAGCGTGAGCAATAGCTTCCTTGTTAGGTAAGTTTGGATTCTTAGCTTCGATTTGAGCTTGGGCACGGTTAACAGCTTCAGCGATAGTTGGCTCAAGCAAGATAACGTTACCTTTACGAGTCGACAATTTCTTACCGTTCTTAGTTACAAGACCAAAGGCAACGTGAGTCATGTCGTCAGACCAGTTGTAGCCCATTTCTTTAAGAACAGCTTTCAACTGTTTGAAGTGGGCAGATTGTTCATTACCAACTACATAGATGGCTTTGGCAAAATCATAAGTACGTTTACGGTAGAGGGCAGCAGCCAAGTCACGTGTGATGTAGAGTGTTGCACCATCTGATTTTTTGATGAGGGCTGGGTGTTCGATACCGTATTTTTCAAGGTTAACCACTTGGGCACCTTGAGATTCTTGGAGAAGTCCTTTCTCTGTCAAAATGTCTACGACTTCATCCATCTTATCATTGTAGAAAGCTTCACCATTGTAGCTATCAAATGAAACACCAAGTTCATCGTAGAGACGGTTGAATTCCACTAAGCTTTCGTCACGGAACCATTGCCAGAGGGCAGTTGCTTCCTCATCACCAGCTTCCAATTTACGGAACCATTCACGAGCTTCTTCGTCTACAGATGGGTCTTCTTCAGCTTCGGCATTGATACGCACATAAAGTTGAAGGAGTTCATTGATAGGATTGGCTTTGACAGCTTCCTCGCTACCCCATTTCTTATAGGCAACAATAAGCATACCAAATTGTTTACCCCAGTCGCCCAAGTGATTGATGCGGACTGGTTTGTAACCTTGTTTAGCTACGATGTTGGCAAGAGCATCAGCGATAACCGTTGAACGCAAGTGACCGATAGAGAAAGGTTTGGCGATGTTAGGACTAGACATATCAAAGGCAATATTACGTCCGTTACCGATGTTTTGGTCAGCGTAGTGGCTACCTTGAGCGATGACTTGTCCAAGAACATCCGCTGAAATTTTTGATTTATCGAGGAAGATGTTAATATAAGGACCAACAGCTTCAACTTTTTCAAAGTTTGAGGCATCAATTTTTTCAGCGATGTCTGCTGCAATCATTTGAGGAGCCTTGCGCAAGACTTTTGCCAATGAGAAGGCAGGAAAGGCGAGGTCTCCCATGTCAGCATTTTTAGGGGTTTCAAGCAGATTTTGAATGTTTTCTTGTTCCAACTCAGGAACAACTTTAGCAATTTCTGCTGCAATGAGTTCTTTAGTATTCATAGGTACTCCATTTCAAATCTTGTCATTCAAATCTATTTTACCATTATTTTAGTTAATAGGGTAGAGACAAGAAAGTATCTCTTAAAAAGTATTCCATGAAAAAATACAAAAATTTTGTTATAATATGCAAGGAATATACATAAAAAGAGGAAAGATAATGAAGAGAGATCGTCAAGCTGTTATCAAACAGATGATTTCAAGAGATAAGATTGGGACACAAGAGGAAATTAAGCAACGCCTAGAGGCGGAAGGTATCACGGTTACCCAAGCTACCTTGTCACGTGATTTACGTGAGATTGGCCTGTTGAAGCTTCGTGATGAGGAAGGTAAACTTTACTATAGTTTGTCTGAGCATGTGCTTCCAAGTTTGGATCCTACGGTTAAGGACTATGTTAAATCAGTTTCCCGTGCTCAGTTTATGCTGGTTCTCCATACAGAATTGGGTGAAGCAGATGTCTTGGCAAACATAATTGATAGTGATGAAAATCCTGAAATTTTAGGAACCGTTGCTGGCGCAGATACCCTATTGGTAATCTGTAAGGACGCAGTGGTTGCTGAAAGATTGGAAAGTGAGTTTCACTGATGAACACTCCTCATCAGGATTTCCAAAAAGCCAAAGAAGAGTTAATTGACCTCCTCAAACACCATGAGGCGGTTCTTGCTTTTCAAGAGGCTGAGGAATCTATTGGACAGATTCCTCAGATCAGCGATCTGGCTGGACAGATGAAGGCCTATCAACAAGAAGCGGTTCTTTTTCAAAAGATCGAGAAACAACGTGCCTATGAGGAGGCTGGTGAGCAGGCAGATTTAATTCAGCATGAGTTGGAAAATTTGCCCATTGTTCAGGATTACCGTCAAAAGATGCAAGATGCCAGTGACTTGATTCAATATGTGACCAAGTCTATCGAAGAAAGGATTAACGAGGAGTTAAGACATGGCTAAGGAAAAAATATCTCCAGGAATGCAGCAGTATTTGGATATCAAGAAAAATTATCCAGATGCTTTTTTGCTGTTTCGGATGGGGGATTTTTACGAATTATTTTACGATGATGCTGTTAAGGCTGCCCAGATTTTGGAAATTAGCCTAACTAGCCGTAATAAGAATGCAGATAATCCCATTCCTATGGCAGGTGTGCCTTATCATTCAGCTCAAGCATACATTGATGTTTTGGTTGAGATGGGCTACAAGGTAGCCATTGCTGAGCAGATGGAGGATCCTAAGCAGGCTGTCGGTGTGGTAAAGCGTGAGGTTGTTCAGGTTATCACACCAGGTACAGTGGTTGACAGCTCTAAACCTGATAGTGCCAACAATTTCTTGGTGGCCATTGACAAGGTTGGAAGTCGTTTTGGTCTTTCCTATATGGATGTGTCAACGGGTGAATTTTTTGCGACAGAGTTGGATGATTTTAGTTCAGTTTGTAGTGAAATTCAGAACCTTAAGGCACGTGAAGTAGTGGTTGGATATGATCTACTTGAAACTGACGAACAAGTTTTAGTGAACCAACTTAACCTACTTCTCTCCAAGGAAACAGAAGGTTACGATGATGTTCACTTGATTGGTAATAGCTTGACAGATTTGGAAAGCAGTGTGGCAAGTAAACTTCTCCAGTATGTTCATCGCACTCAGATGCGTGAGCTCAGTCATTTACAAAAAGCTCAGCACTATGAGATAAAGGATTACTTGCAGATGTCCTATGCGACCAAGTCAAGCTTGGATTTACTGGAAAATGCTAGAACGGGCAAGAAACACGGTTCTCTTTTCTGGCTCTTGGATAAAACCAAGACAGCCATGGGAATGCGTCTCTTGCGAACTTGGATTGATCGTCCTTTAGTGAATCAAGCCAGCATCATAGAGCGTCAGAATATTATCCAAGTTTTCTTGGACAATTTCTTTGAGCGTAGTGACTTGACCGAGAGTCTAAAAGGTGTTTACGATATTGAGCGTCTGGCCAGTCGTGTTTCCTTTGGCAAGGCTAATCCTAAAGATTTAATTCAGCTAGGTCATACCTTAGCTCAGGTTCCGATCATTAAGGCAATCTTGGAGTCCTTTAATGACGATGCCTTGTCAGGTCTTTTACAAGAGTTAGATGCTTTGCCAGAATTAGAGAGTTTGATTCGTTCGGCTATTGATCCTGATGCTCCAGCAACAATTACAGAAGGTGGTATTATTCGTGATGGTTTTGATGAGACCTTGGACAAGTATCGCAAAGTGATGAGCGAGGGGACGTCATGGATTGCGGATATCGAAGCAAAAGAACGCGAAGCGTCTGGTATTACAACACTAAAAATTGATTATAACCGTAAAGATGGTTATTACTTCCATGTGACCAACTCTAACCTTAGTTTGGTTCCTGACCATTTCTTCCGTAAGGCGACACTGAAAAATTCGGAGCGTTTTGGAACTGCTGAGTTGGCTAAGATTGAAGGTGAAATGCTAGAAGCACGTGAAAAATCGTCAACCCTAGAGTATGATATTTTCATGCGTGTCCGTGAGCAGGTTGAACGCTATATCGACCGTTTGCAGTCTTTGGCTAAGGCCATTGCAACAGTCGATGTGCTTCAGAGTTTGGCTGTTACAGCGGAGACAAATCATTATGTTCGTCCTGTTTTTAATGATGAGCATCGTATCGCTATTGATCGGGGCCGTCATGCGGTGGTTGAGAAGGTTATGGGCGTTCAGGAATACATTCCAAATACGATTACCTTTGACAGTCAGACCAATATTCAGCTCATCACAGGACCAAATATGAGTGGTAAATCTACCTATATGCGGCAGTTAGCCTTGTCAGTAGTTATGGCTCAAATGGGGGCTTACGTACCAGCAGATAGTGTTGATTTACCTGTTTTTGACGCCATCTATACACGTATAGGTGCCGCAGATGACCTGATTTCAGGTCAGTCGACCTTCATGGTTGAGATGATGGAGGCTAATCAGGCCATTAAGCGAGCGACACCTAATTCCTTGATTATTTTTGATGAGTTGGGGCGTGGGACAGCCACTTATGATGGTATGGCTTTGGCCCAGTCTATTATTGAGTTTATTCATGACAAGGTTGGGGCTAAGACCATGTTTGCTACCCATTATCATGAGTTGACTGCGCTGTCAAACAGTTTGACACACCTTGTCAACGTCCATGTTGCGACACTTGAAAAGGATGGCGAAGTGACTTTCCTCCACAAAATTGTCGATGGTCCAGCCGATAAATCTTATGGTATTCATGTAGCTAAAATTGCAGGTTTACCAACAGATTTATTGAACCGTGCTGACACCATATTGACACAATTAGAAGGAGAGACAGTTGTAATCCAACCTCAGGAAAAGGTATCGTCTCAAGAAAAGCCTGCCATTGAAACGCATGTCAACGAGCAAATCTCTCTCTTTGATGACTTTACTGAAAATCCGGTTCTTCAAGAGTTGCGTGATTTGGACATTTACAACATGACACCGATGCAAGTCATGATGGCTGTAGCAGATTTAAAACAGAAACTATAAAAGAAGCTTGTCGATTGACAGGCTTCTTGTCTTTTATAGGTGTTTCAATTCTTGATTGAGTTGTTCAATATCCTTTTTCATTTTCCAATAAGAGAAGGCCCAAACGAGCAGATAGATAAGGCTGAATTCAATGACTAGCTCCAAGTAGAAAGTCAAACGTAGAGGGAACCATCCGCTGAGGGTAGCTAGTGGAATGAAACCAAGACAGGTCAAAGCATAGTGAGTGAGGGTTGCACGAAGTAAACTCCACTCAGCCTTACGGAAAATATAGTTAGCGACTTCAAAGAGGATACCGATAGCAAACCAAGTGATGGGGCAATAGGCTAAGATAATAGATCCATGAATCTGATGAGAGGTCATCCATTGTCCAACCGCTGAGTGGGGATTTAGAGGCATGTAGCTTGGCGCCAAGATAAGAAACATGACCATGGATACGGCAAGTCCGAGAAGGATGCCATTTGTGCCTGATTTAAAGAGTTGTTTTTTCATTGTAGTTTCTCCTTTATTGCTTTGAGGTAACGGCGTGATGAGTAGGTAGTTTTCTTGTTTTTAGGTGAATTTCTACGAGTCCGTTAGGGGTGATGTTGAAGCGTTCAATTTCTTTGAGGTTGACAATCTCTGACTGTGAGATTTTGATGAAGTAGGACGGTAATATTTCTAAAACTTGATAGAGACGTAGGCCTAAGTGATAGTCTCCTTGAGTAGTTTCAGATAGAACTTGACGATTTTCGATGTAAATTCTGGAAATAGCATTAGGCTCGATGAGATAAGTCTCGCCATCCTCTTTTCCCTTGAGTCGGTGGTTGTCATCCAAAGATTCGACAAACTCGACGACTTGTTGAATCTTTGGTGTCCGTCTAGGTGCTTGAACCTGCAACGTTTCTTCTTGAAATGCCGAGTCAGTCTAAATTTTTATTTTCATAACTATACTTTCTTATTTTTGATTGAGGAGGCCTCCTCCCTTTCACATCTTCATTAAACACTATTTACTAGTCCACAGCAATAGCACTTGTCTATGTGGTCCTATATGGTGTTTAAGTGGTTGAAAATATTCTAGAAAACCCCTATACTTAATGAAAACGCACTGACGAGGTAATCACATGAAATCGATAATGAAATGGATAGCAGGAATTTTTCTTGCTTTTAGCCTGATTTTGAGCTTTTTTACACCTTTTGAAAAAGTACTAACACTGAATTTGCTCTTGCTTTATTTCTTTGTGAAGCAGTTTCTGGATTCGACAAGCTCTCCTAGAACCTATCAATGGATTTTTCAAGTTATTTATCTATTGATTTTTTCTGGACTCATTTGGTTCAACCTTCGTCATGGAGATATGATTGTTATTGCTACAGCCTTATCTTGGCTAACAGTTGTGTGTGAGTTGTGGCTTTATAGTCAGCATAAGTAACAAGTCAACGCCAGTGATCTATCAACCTTTTAGAAGGGAGAAAAACTAATTATGCCAAAAATTATCGAATTGCCTGAAGTTCTAGCCAATCAGATTGCTGCTGGTGAGGTCGTAGAGCGACCAGCTAGTGTAGTTAAAGAGCTGGTGGAAAATGCTATTGATGCAGGCAGCACCCAGATTACTATTGAAGTTGAAGAATCAGGCCTCTCAAAAATTCAAATCACAGACAATGGCGAAGGAATGGCTCAAGCTGATGTAGCTATGAGTTTGCGCCGTCATGCAACGAGTAAAATCAAAAATCAAGGAGATCTCTTTCGTATTCGAACACTTGGTTTTCGAGGTGAAGCCCTACCCTCTATAGCTTCTATTAGTCACCTTACCATTGTGACAGCAGCGGGTGGAGAAGTCTATGGGACCAAACTTGTTGCTAAGGGTGGAGAAATTGAGAGTCAAGATCCTATTTCAACCCCAGTGGGAACAAAGATTACAGTTGAAAACTTGTTTTATAATACCCCAGCTCGTCTCAAGTATATGAAGAGTTTACAGGCTGAGTTGGCTCATATTGTCGATGTTGTCAACCGTTTGAGTTTAGCCCACCCCGAAGTAGCCTTCACCTTGCTTAATGACGGTCGTCAGTTGACACAGACATCAGGTACTGGAGACCTTCGCCAAGCTATTGCAGGGATTTATGGCTTAACAACAGCAAAAAAAATGGTGGAAATTTCAAATTCCGACCTTGATTTTGAAGTTTCTGGTTATGTCAGTCTCCCTGAATTAACGCGTGCTAACCGTAACTATATCACGATTCTTATTAACGGACGCTATATAAAAAACTTCCTCCTTAACCGTGCTATTTTTGATGGTTATGGTTCTAAACTTATGGTGGGACGCTTCCCAATTGCAGTTATTGATATTCAGATTGATCCTTATTTGGCAGATGTCAATGTTCACCCAACAAAGCAAGAAGTACGTATCTCTAAAGAAAAGGAGCTCATGGCCCTTATCAAATCTGCCATTGCTCAAAGCCTTAGAGAGCAGGATTTGATTCCTGATGCCCTTGAAAATCTAGCAAAGTCAAGTACTAGAGGTGCAACTAGGTCAGTTCAGACGAGTCTCCCACTCAAACAAACCAATCTTTACTATGACAGTAGCCGTAATGATTTCTTTGTCACGCCAGAGACAGTTCAAGAGGATATCAAACCTCTTGTATCAAAGTCAGAGTCTTCAGTTTCATCGGTAGCAAACAAACAGCAACCTACTGTTAAACAGGCAAAGCGTTCAGCAGATGATAGTGATAGCGAACACGGAAAACTTGACTATAAAAATAAATCGAAATTGAAGCGCATGCTTGAAAATCTGACCAATGAGGAAACATCAACCTTTCCTGAATTGGAGTTCTTTGGTCAAATGCATGGAACCTACCTCTTTGCCCAAGGACAAGGTGGCCTTTACATCATTGACCAGCATGCTGCCCAAGAACGTGTCAAGTATGAGTACTATCGCGAAAAGATAGGTGTGGTTGATAGTAGTTTACAACAACTTTTGGTTCCCTATCTTTTTGAATTTTCAGGTTCAGATTACATTAGTTTACAAGAAAAAATGCCTCTTCTTAACCAAGTTTGCATCTATTTGGAGCCTTATGGGAATAATACCTTCATTCTTCGAGAGCACCCTATCTGGATGAAGGAAGAAGAAATCGAATCTGCAGTCTATGAGATGTGTGATATGCTTCTTTTGACGAACGAAGTATCCGTCAAGACCTATCGTGCTGAGTTAGCCATCATGATGAGTTGTAAACGTTCAATAAAGGCCAATCATGCTCTTGATGATTACTCTGCGCGTGACCTTCTAGTACAGCTTGCACAGTGCAAAAATCCCTATAATTGTCCTCACGGCCGTCCAGTACTTGTCAACTTTACCAAGTCTGATATGGAAAAAATGTTCCGTCGTATTCAAGAAAACCATACCAGCCTACGTGATTTAGGAAAGTATTAAAACTTTTTTCGTCTTGCTTTACGAATAGAGATGTTAGTTTTATAATCGTGGTGAAGATACGGAATTTTCTAATGTTTTAGCATATCATTGTAGGATGATGGTCTGATCTTTAAGTTAGGAGATAGAGTGATGAGACACCTAACAAAAACTTATAAAAACTTTTTACTTGTTGGCTTAACATTTTTAGCGATTAGTTTGATTTTCTATATTTTGGCTTGGTTAGGTCGACCAAGTTTGGAGAATACCTTAGTAAATGTTTCTAGCATTGCCTTCACCTTAGGTATTTCAACATATGTTCTCTTGGGATTGGAGATGATTACCGATACTTTAAAGATGAGTAGCCATTCTTAAAAAAGGGAGCAAATAGAATCCACTTTCGAGTGGATTTTTTGTTACAATAGTACAGCAGTGATTGAGATTAGTAAAAAACAAGGTAAGTTTTGTAGGTTTAAAAACTATATAACCATCATGTAACATTTAAAAAGAAAGGAACTCGCAAGCTATGTATGATTATATCAAGGGCACCCTAGTAAAAATCACAGCCAAACACATTGTCATAGAAACAAATGGTCTAGGATATATTGTCACTGTGGCTAATCCCTACAGCTTTTCTGATCAAATGAATCAGACTATCCAAGTGTATCTTCATCAAGTTATTAGAGATGATGCCCACCTACTTTTTGGTTTTCATACTGAAGATGAGAAAGAAGTTTTTCTTAAGTTGATTTCTGTTTCTGGGATAGGTCCGACGACTGCTCTAGCCATAGTGGCTGTGGATGATAATCAGGGACTTGTTGCTGCTATTGATAATAGTGACATCAAATACCTGATGAAATTTCCAAAGATTGGTAAAAAGACTGCTCAACAAATGGTTCTTGATCTGGCAGGAAAATTTGCAGAGTTACCAGCAGAAACGACCAATACTACGGCAAATCAGACTGCAGGAAATCAACAGTTGGATGAAGCTATGGAAGCTTTGCTTGCTCTTGGGTACAAAGCCACAGAGCTTAAGAAAGTGAAAGCCTTCTTTGAGGATACCAATGAAACGGCAGAGCAATATATTAAGTCCGCTCTTAAAATGTTGATGAAGTGAGTAGCAATGGTCAATCGATGTCGTTGGGTTCCGACAGACAATAAACTTTATTGTGATTATCATGATAAGGAGTGGGGAAAGCCTATTGGTGACGATGAAAAACTTTTTGAGCTTCTTTGCTTAGAAAGTTATCAGTCAGGGCTTTCCTGGCTAACGGTTTTAAAAAAACGCCAGGCTTTTAATCGTGTTTTTCATAACTATGATATTAGTCGAGTTGCCCAGTTTAGCCTAAGTGAACTGGAAGAAGCGCTTCAAAATCCGGATGTCATCCGTCACAAACTTAAGTTAGAAGCAACCGTAAATAATGCCAAACAAGTGCTTAAACTCCAAGATGAATTTGGCTCCCTGTCTCATTATTTTTGGCATTTTTTTGACGGAAAACCCTTGATAAATAATGTTCCCACATATAAAGATGTTCCATCATTAACTGACCTTTCTAAACAAATTGCAAAAGATCTAAAAAAGAGAGGGTTCAAATTTTTAGGACCGACTACCATGTACTCGTTTTTACAAGCAGCTGGATTTGTGAATGATCATGAAAATGATTGCGACTTCAAATAATGAGTAGATTTGATTGACAAGACGGAAGAAACGTGTTAGTTTATAAACAAACATGTTTCTGAGATTATTTTACGAATAGTAATATAGGTGAACCAATGAAAGCTGAATTGATTGCAGTAGGAACTGAAATTCTTACAGGGCAAATCACCAATACCAATGCCCAATTTTTATCTGAAAAACTAGCTGAATTAGGAATTGACGTGTATTTTCACACAGCGGTAGGAGACAATGAAAACCGTCTACTTTCAGTCTTAGACCAGTCTAGTAAACGTAGCGATTTAGTCATACTCTGTGGAGGACTTGGCCCTACTGAGGATGACTTAACCAAACAAACATTGGCTAAGTTTTTAGGCAAAGAACTCATTTTTGATGAGGAGGCAAGTAAAAAACTGGATAGTTTCTTTGCTACTCGTCCTAAACATACACGAACGCCTAATAATGAACGCCAAGCGCAAATTGTTGAGGGGGCTGTCCCCTTGCAAAATCTCACAGGTCTGGCAGTTGGAGGAATTATTACTGTTGAAGGAGTGACCTATGTTGTCTTGCCTGGTCCGCCAAGTGAACTCAAACCTATGGTGAACCAAGAGCTTATTCCAGCTCTCACAGAGAATCATACTACGCTTTATTCTAGAGTCCTAAGGTTTTTTGGTGTTGGAGAAAGTCAATTGGTGACTATTATTAAAGATCTCATTGTTAACCAAACAGACCCAACCATTGCGCCCTATGCTAAAGTGGGAGAAGTGACCCTTCGCTTATCAACAAAGGCATCGTCGCAAGAAGAAGCGGATCGAAAACTAGATGTTTTAGAAGAACAAATTCGTTCTACTAAAACTCTAGATGGAAAAAGCTTGTCTTATCTCATCTATGGATATGGAGAATCAAATAGCTTAGCTTATGAAGTGTTCTATTTGCTTAAGAAATATGGCAAAACTATTACTGCAGCTGAAAGTTTAACAGCTGGCTTATTTCAAGCTAGTGTTGCTGATTTTCCTGGAGCTTCACAAGTATTCAAGGGTGGTTTTGTCACCTATAGCATGGAAGAAAAAGCTAAAATGTTGGGTATTCCCTTATCTAAATTAGAAGAGCATGGTGTTGTTAGTCATTTTACAGCAGAAAAAATGGCTGAGGGTGCCCGAGTTAAGACAGATAGTGATTACGGAATTGCGCTTACTGGAGTAGCAGGACCAGATGCTTTGGAAGGGCATCAAGCAGGTACAGTCTTTATTGGTATTGCCGATAGAAACCAAGTGCGATCAATTAAGGTTGTTATAGGTGGAAGAAGTCGATCTGATGTTAGATATATCAGTACACTCTATGCCTTTAACCTAGTTCGCCAAGCTTTATTACAAGAGGACAACTTAATTTAAGTTTGTCATTTAACACAGAAAGAAGAGGAAATTAAGTGGCTAAGAAAACAAAGAAAACAGAAGAAATCACAAAGAAGTTTGGTGATGAGCGTCGCAAAGCACTCGACGATGCATTAAAAAACATTGAAAAAGATTTTGGTAAGGGTGCAGTTATGCGTCTTGGTGAGCGTGCAGAGCAAAAAGTTCAGGTTATGAGCTCAGGCTCGCTAGCTTTGGATATTGCTCTTGGTGCGGGTGGTTACCCTAAAGGTCGTATTATTGAAATTTACGGACCAGAATCATCAGGTAAAACAACTGTTGCCCTTCATGCAGTTGCTCAGACTCAAAAAGAAGGTGGCATCGCAGCTTTTATCGATGCCGAGCATGCTCTTGACCCTGCGTATGCAGCAGCTCTAGGTGTTAATATCGATGAGCTTCTTTTGTCGCAGCCTGATTCTGGTGAGCAAGGTCTCGAAATTGCAGGTAAGCTGATTGACTCTGGTGCAGTGGATTTAGTTGTTGTTGACTCAGTTGCGGCCTTGGTACCACGTGCAGAAATTGATGGAGATATTGGTGACAGTCATGTAGGACTTCAAGCGCGTATGATGAGTCAAGCCATGCGTAAACTTTCTGCATCTATTAATAAAACAAAAACGATTGCTATCTTTATTAACCAGTTGCGTGAAAAAGTTGGTATCATGTTTGGTAACCCAGAGACTACCCCAGGTGGACGTGCTTTAAAATTCTATGCATCAGTACGTCTTGATGTACGTGGTAATACACAAATTAAAGGAACCGGTGACAAAAAGGACCAAAATGTTGGTAAGGAAACCAAGATTAAGGTTGTTAAAAACAAAGTTGCTCCACCATTTAAAGAAGCTTTTGTTGAAATTATGTATGGCGAAGGAATTTCACAAACCGGTGAACTTGTAAAAATTGCAAGTGATATAGGCATTATTCAGAAAGCCGGAGCTTGGTTCTCATATAATGGGGAGAAAATTGGTCAAGGATCTGAAAATGCTAAAAAGTATTTAGCAGATCACCCTGAGATTTTTGCAGAAATCGATCATAAAGTACGCGTACACTACGGTCTGATTGAGCTAGATGAGGACGATGTTGTTGAAGATACACAAGTTGAAGACACGTCTGATGAACTCATTCTAGATCTTGATTCAACCATTGAAATCGAAGAATAAGTGTCAAAGAGCCCAAAAGGTTCTTTTCTTTTTGATTTGAATTAAGAAGAAAATATGAGCAATATAAGTTAAAAAAGCGAATACACCCCAGATTCAAAATAGGTCGCTAGACCGATTTAATAAATCAAAGAAGGTGATAAGATAATAGTATCATGTGACAGAAAGAGAGAATTAACATGATTAAGATTTATACAATTTCAAGTTGTACAAGTTGTAAAAAAGCAAAAACATGGTTGAACAAGCATCAACTTCCTTATAAAGAACAAAATCTTGGTAAAGAACCACTTACAAAAGAAGAAATCCTTACTATCCTTTCAAAAACAGAGAATGGTGTTGAGAGCATCGTTTCAAAAAAAAATCGCTATGCCAAAGCTCTAAATTGTGATATTGATGAGCTTAGCGTCAGTGAAGTAATTGATTTGATTCAAGAAAATCCTAGAATTTTGAAGAGTCCAATCTTGATTGATGATAAGAGATTACAAGTGGGTTATAAAGAAGATGATATTCGTGCTTTTTTACCACGTTCAATCCGTAATGTCGAAAATTCACAAGCACGCATGCGTGCAGCACTATAAAATTCTAGAAGAAGGTTACTAGTATCTTCTTTTTGTTTTTCTAAAGAAGAATTTGTTGACTTTATTACTTAAACTTGATAAACTAGTAAAGTCCCAAATAACTTGTTCAGCAATAAAAAAAGTTCCAAAACTTTAAAAAAAGCTATTGACAAGTTTAAGAAGGGATGATATTATAAATAAGCTGTTTCGTGAGAGACGGCCAGCACGAAGAAGAGAAAAAACTTCAAAAAAAGTGTTGACAAGATATTCTGTCTTTGATAGAATATAGAAGTTGTCTCAAGAGAGGCAAAGACCTTTGAGAACTGAATAAGAAACCAAGTGCAGGGTTATGATAGAAGAATTATAACCTGTCAATTTACAAGAATAAATCGTCAGACGACGGTAATGAGTTAACGCTCGAACAATTATTAAAGTATTAATGAGAGTTTGATCCTGGCTCAGGACGAACGCTGGCGGCGTGCCTAATACATGCAAGTAGAACGCTGAAGAGAGGAGCTTGCTCTTCTTGGATGAGTTGCGAACGGGTGAGTAACGCGTAGGTAACCTGCCTTGTAGCGGGGGATAACTATTGGAAACGATAGCTAATACCGCATAACAATGGATGACACATGTCATTTATTTGAAAGGGGCAATTGCTCCACTACAAGATGGACCTGCGTTGTATTAGCTAGTAGGTGAGGTAATGGCTCACCTAGGCGACGATACATAGCCGACCTGAGAGGGTGATCGGCCACACTGGGACTGAGACACGGCCCAGACTCCTACGGGAGGCAGCAGTAGGGAATCTTCGGCAATGGGGGCAACCCTGACCGAGCAACGCCGCGTGAGTGAAGAAGGTTTTCGGATCGTAAAGCTCTGTTGTAAGTCAAGAACGGGTGTGAGAGTGGAAAGTTCACACTGTGACGGTAGCTTACCAGAAAGGGACGGCTAACTACGTGCCAGCAGCCGCGGTAATACGTAGGTCCCGAGCGTTGTCCGGATTTATTGGGCGTAAAGCGAGCGCAGGCGGTTTGATAAGTCTGAAGTTAAAGGCTGTGGCTCAACCATAGTTCGCTTTGGAAACTGTCAAACTTGAGTGCAGAAGGGGAGAGTGGAATTCCATGTGTAGCGGTGAAATGCGTAGATATATGGAGGAACACCGGTGGCGAAAGCGGCTCTCTGGTCTGTAACTGACGCTGAGGCTCGAAAGCGTGGGGAGCGAACAGGATTAGATACCCTGGTAGTCCACGCCGTAAACGATGAGTGCTAGGTGTTGGATCCTTTCCGGGATTCAGTGCCGCAGCTAACGCATTAAGCACTCCGCCTGGGGAGTACGACCGCAAGGTTGAAACTCAAAGGAATTGACGGGGGCCCGCACAAGCGGTGGAGCATGTGGTTTAATTCGAAGCAACGCGAAGAACCTTACCAGGTCTTGACATCCCGATGCTATTTCTAGAGATAGAAAGTTACTTCGGTACATCGGTGACAGGTGGTGCATGGTTGTCGTCAGCTCGTGTCGTGAGATGTTGGGTTAAGTCCCGCAACGAGCGCAACCCCTATTGTTAGTTGCCATCATTCAGTTGGGCACTCTAGCGAGACTGCCGGTAATAAACCGGAGGAAGGTGGGGATGACGTCAAATCATCATGCCCCTTATGACCTGGGCTACACACGTGCTACAATGGTTGGTACAACGAGTTGCGAGTCGGTGACGGCGAGCTAATCTCTTAAAGCCAATCTCAGTTCGGATTGTAGGCTGCAACTCGCCTACATGAAGTCGGAATCGCTAGTAATCGCGGATCAGCACGCCGCGGTGAATACGTTCCCGGGCCTTGTACACACCGCCCGTCACACCACGAGAGTTTGTAACACCCGAAGTCGGTGAGGTAACCTTTTGGAGCCAGCCGCCTAAGGTGGGACAGATGATTGGGGTGAAGTCGTAACAAGGTAGCCGTATCGGAAGGTGCGGCTGGATCACCTCCTTTCTAAGGAAAAACGGAATGTACTTGAGTTTCTTATTTAGTTTTGAGAGGTCTTGTGGGGCCTTAGCTCAGCTGGGAGAGCGCCTGCTTTGCACGCAGGAGGTCAGCGGTTCGATCCCGCTAGGCTCCATTGAATCGAAAGATTCAAGTATTGTCCATTGAAAATTGAATATCTATATCAAATTCCATATGTAAGTAATTACATATAGATAGTAACAAGAAAATAAACCGAAACGCTGTGAATATTTAATGAGTTAGGTCGAAAGGCCAAAATAAGGTTAAGTTAATAAGGGCGCACGGTGGATGCCTTGGCACTAGAAGCCGATGAAGGACGTGACTAACGACGAAATGCTTTGGGGAGCTGTAAGTGAGCAATGATCCAGAGATGTCCGAATGGGGGAACCCGGCAGGTAATGCCTGTCACTCATTACTGTTAAGGTAATGTAGAGGAAGACGCAGTGAACTGAAACATCTAAGTAGCTGTAGGAAGAGAAAGCAAAAGCGATTGCCTTAGTAGCGGCGAGCGAAACGGCAAGAGGGCAAACCGAAGAGTTTACTCTTCGGGGTTGTAGGACTGCAACGTGGACTTAAAGATTATAGAAGAACTACCTGGGAAGGTAGGCCAAAGAGAGTAATAGCCTCGTATTCGAAATAGTCTTTATACCTAGCAGTATCCTGAGTACGGCGAGACACGAGAAATCTCGTCGGAATCTGGGAGGACCATCTCCCAACCCTAAATACTCTCTAGTGACCGATAGTGAACCAGTACCGTGAGGGAAAGGTGAAAAGCACCCCGGGAGGGGAGTGAAATAGAACCTGAAACCGTGTGCCTACAACAAGTTCGAGCCCGTTAATGGGTGAGAGCGTGCCTTTTGTAGAATGAACCGGCGAGTTACGATATGATGCGAGGTTAAGTTGAAGAGACGGAGCCGTAGGGAAACCGAGTCTTAATAGGGCGCATTAGTATCATGTCGTAGACCCGAAACCATGTGACCTACCCATGAGCAGGTTGAAGGTGAGGTAAAACTCACTGGAGGACCGAACCAGGGCACGTTGAAAAGTGCTTGGATGACTTGTGGGTAGCGGAGAAATTCCAAACGAACTTGGAGATAGCTGGTTCTCTCCGAAATAGCTTTAGGGCTAGCGTCGATGTTAAGTCTCTTGGAGGTAGAGCACTGTTTGGGTGAGGGGTCCATCCCGGATTACCAATCTCAGATAAACTCCGAATGCCAATGAGATATAATCGGCAGTCAGACTGCGAGTGCTAAGATCCGTAGTCGAAAGGGAAACAGCCCAGACCACCAGCTAAGGTCCCAAAATATATGTTAAGTGGAAAAGGATGTGGGGTTGCACAGACAACTAGGATGTTAGCTTAGAAGCAGCTATTCATTCAAAGAGTGCGTAATAGCTCACTAGTCGAGTGACCCTGCGCCGAAAATGTACCGGGGCTAAAACATATTACCGAAGCTGTGGATACCTTTATAGGTATGGTAGGAGAGCGTTCTATGTGCGAAGAAGGTGTACCGTGAGGAGTGCTGGAGCGCATAGAAGTGAGAATGCCGGTATGAGTAGCGAAAGACAGGTGAGAATCCTGTCCACCGTAAGACTAAGGTTTCCAGGGGAAGGCTCGTCCGCCCTGGGTTAGTCGGGACCTAAGGAGAGACCGAAAGGTGTATCCGATGGACAACAGGTTGATATTCCTGTACTAGAGTATATAGTGATGGAGGGACGCAGTAGGCTAACTAAACCAGACGATTGGAAGTGTCTGGCCAAGCAGTGAGGTGTGATATGAGTCAAATGCTTATATCTTTAACATTGAGCTGTGATGGGGAGCGAAGTTTAGTAGCGAAGTTAGTGATGTCACACTGCCGAGAAAAGCTTCTAGCGTTAATTATACTCTACCCGTACCGCAAACCGACACAGGTAGTCGAGGCGAGTAGCCTCAGGTGAGCGAGAGAACTCTCGTTAAGGAACTCGGCAAAATGGCCCCGTAACTTCGGGAGAAGGGGCGCTGACTGATGGTCAGCCGCAGTGAATAGGCCCAAGCAACTGTTTATCAAAAACACAGCTCTCTGCTAAATCGTAAGATGATGTATAGGGGGTGACGCCTGCCCGGTGCTGGAAGGTTAAGAGGAGTGCTTAGCGTAAGCGAAGGCATGAATTGAAGCCCCAGTAAACGGCGGCCGTAACTATAACGGTCCTAAGGTAGCGAAATTCCTTGTCGGGTAAGTTCCGACCCGCACGAAAGGCGTAATGATTTGGGCACTGTCTCAACGAGAGACTCGGTGAAATTTTAGTACCTGTGAAGATGCAGGTTACCCGCGACAGGACGGAAAGACCCCATGGAGCTTTACTGCAGTTTGATATTGAGTATCTGTACCACATGTACAGGATAGGTAGGAGCCTATGACCTCGGGACGCCAGTTTCGAGTGAGGCGTTGTTGGGATACTACCCTTGTGTTATGGCTACTCTAACCCAGATAGGTTATCCCTATCGGAGACAGTGTCTGACGGGCAGTTTGACTGGGGCGGTCGCCTCCTAAAAGGTAACGGAGGCGCCCAAAGGTTCCCTCAGAATGGTTGGAAATCATTCGCAGAGTGTAAAGGTATAAGGGAGCTTGACTGCGAGAGCTACAACTCGAGCAGGGACGAAAGTCGGGCTTAGTGATCCGGTGGTTCCGTATGGAAGGGCCATCGCTCAACGGATAAAAGCTACCCTGGGGATAACAGGCTTATCTCCCCCAAGAGTTCACATCGACGGGGAGGTTTGGCACCTCGATGTCGGCTCGTCGCATCCTGGGGCTGTAGTCGGTCCCAAGGGTTGGGCTGTTCGCCCATTAAAGCGGCACGCGAGCTGGGTTCAGAACGTCGTGAGACAGTTCGGTCCCTATCCGTCGCGGGCGTAGGAAATTTGAGAGGATCTGCTCCTAGTACGAGAGGACCAGAGTGGACTTACCGCTGGTGTACCAGTTGTTCTGCCAAGAGCATCGCTGGGTAGCTATGTAGGGAAGGGATAAACGCTGAAAGCATCTAAGTGTGAAGCCCACCTCAAGATGAGATTTCCCATGATTTTATATCAGTAAGAGCCCTGAGAGATGATCAGGTTGATAGGTTAGAAGTGGAAGTGTGGTGACACATGTAGCGGACTAATACTAATAGCTCGAGGACTTATCCAACGAATGTAACTGAGATATATTGACAACGATTTGGTTTCTTGATACAGTATAGATATTCAATTTTGAGTTGAGAATACTCAGAGTTAAGTGACGATAGCCTAGGAGATACACCTGTTCCCATGCCGAACACAGAAGTTAAGCCCTAGTACGCCTGATGTAGTTGGGGGTTGCCCCCTGTTAGATACGGTAGTCGCTTAGCAAATAGGGAGTTTAGCTCAGCTGGGAGAGCATCTGCCTTACAAGCAGAGGGTCAGCGGTTCGATCCCGTTAACTCCCATAGGTCCCGTGGTGTAGCGGTTATCACGTCGCCCTGTCACGGCGAAGATCGCGGGTTCGATTCCCGTCGGGACCGTTCAAGTAGAAATATTTGAGACTCGTTAGCTCAGTTGGTAGAGCAATTGACTTTTAATCAATGGGTCACTGGTTCGAGCCCAGTACGGGTCATATATGCGGGTGTGGCGGAATTGGCAGACGCACCAGATTTAGGATCTGGCGCTTAACGGCGTGGGGGTTCAAGTCCCTTCACCCGCATTAGAAAAAAGTTAGCCGGCTTAGCTCAGTTGGTAGAGCATCTGATTTGTAATCAGAGGGTCGCGTGTTCAAGTCATGTAGCCGGCATAAAACGCGAACGTAGTTCAGTGGTAGAACACCACCTTGCCAAGGTGGGGGTCGCGGGTTCGAATCCCGTCGTTCGCTTGAGGAGCCGGGGTGGCGGAACTGGCAGACGCACAGGACTTAAAATCCTGCGAAAGGAAACTTTCGTACCGGTTCGATTCCGGTCCTCGGCATAACTTAATAATAAGCACCCTTAGCTCAACTGGATAGAGTACCTGACTACGAATCAGGCGGTTAGAGGTTCGACTCCTCTAGGGTGCATTTTTATCGGGAAGTAGCTCAGCTTGGTAGAGCACTTGGTTTGGGACCAAGGGGTCGCAGGTTCGAATCCTGTCTTCCCGATTAATGGCGGTGTAGCTCAGCTGGCTAGAGCGTCCGGTTCATACCCGGGAGGTCGGGGGTTCGATCCCCTTCGCCGCTATATATGGATTACTTGGACCTTTAGCTCAACTGGTTAGAGCACTCGGCTCATAACCGAGCGGTCGTAGGTTCGAGTCCTACAAGGTCCATATATTATTTATAATATTGGGAGGATTACCCAAGTCCGGCTGAAGGGAACGGTCTTGAAAACCGTCAGGCGTGTAAAAGCGTGCGTGGGTTCGAATCCCACATCCTCCTTATAATTAACGTGGGATGGAGCAGCTAGGTAGCTCGTCGGGCTCATAACCCGAAGGTCGTAGGTTCAAATCCTACTCCCGCAATATGGCTCGGTAGCTCAGTTGGTAGAGCAATGGATTGAAGCTCCATGTGTCGGCGGTTCGATTCCGTCTCGCGCCATTTTGTTGTTAAGCGGGTGTAGTTTAGTGGTAAAACTACAGCCTTCCAAGCTGTTGTCGCGAGTTCGATTCTCGTCACCCGCTTTATTTGGAAACAAATATCCAAGCATTTAGCTTGGGCGCGTAGCTCAGATGGTTAGAGCGCACGCCTGATAAGCGTGAGGTCGGTGGTTCGATTCCACTCGTGCCCATATTGGAGAATTACTCAAGAGGCTGAAGAGGACGGTTTGCTAAATCGTTAGGTCGGGTAACTGACGCGGGGGTTCGAATCCCCCATTCTCCGTATTATGACGAATTATCATTTAGATAATTCGTTTTCTTTTTTATAGAGGTGGCAAAATGAAAAATAGTTTTTATCGATTTCTTCTATACGCGTTTGTTCTTATTCTATTTTTTGTAATGCTTATTTCTTTTGTTTTTAGAAACTATAAATTGTCCAGGGATGTTTCTTCTAATGTCTCGGTAGTTGTGTCTAAAGTAGATTCTGTTATTTCAGTTCCATTTACTGCATTAGCAAAATCTCATGATGTTATTTCTGATTTTTTGTCAACCTATTCTGAGAATCGTGATTTAAAGAAATCATTATCTACTTTAGAAAATCAATCTGCTGTCATCTCTAATTTACAAGAAGAAAATGACTCTTTGAGAGCTTCTTTAAATCTTTCGGATAAACTTAGTCGTAACAATGTAATTACTGCTGAGGTTTCAATGCGTCCATCTGTCACCTGGTTGAAGGAGTTAACGATTAATGTTGGAAAGTCTAAGAGTGTTAGTAAGTCTATGTTGGCGACTTCTAATGGTGGAGTAATTGGTTTTATAACTAAAATTTATGATCATAGTACAACTATCTCCTTACTCTCCAATAGCTCAAATGATTCTTATATTGCTTGTAGTGTAAAAGGTGAGGATGGAAGTCAGATTTTTGGAATTATATCAAGTTATGATAATAAAAAGAAGCTTTTGGAAATGACTCAGCTAAATTCATCTTCTGATGTTAAGGTTGGTTCTGAAGTGGTAACAAGTGGCCTAGATGAAGTTTCAGTAAAAGATGTTCCAATTGGTAAGGCTGAATCTGTGATTGATTATGAAGGGAATCGTACGATTTTAGTTAAACCTTATGCTGATTTTGATAAAATTTCTTATGTCACTTTTGTTGGAGAGGGTAAATAATATGAAGTTTTTCAAGTTTTCTGTTACTCCATACTGGTTGAGTATTATTCCTTTTCTATGGGATGGTCATATTTCGATGCTACTTAACTATTATTTTTCTCCAGAATTATTTCTATCGTCCCACCTCTTTATTATCTACCTATTCATCTTAACTCTCAGCCGTCCTTATAATTTTTCACTTCTATACCTTGTTTGTTTAGGATTTCTATATGATACATATTATTTCAAAACACTCGGTATAGTAATTATAACTCTCCCACTTTTATCCTATTTGTTTTCTCAACTATTGCGTTTTGTCAAGAGAAATGCTTATGTTGATTGTTTACTGGCTTTTTTATTCTTATTTCTCTTTGATACTTTAAATTTTGGTTTTGCCTTATATTATGGCTTCACAAATGAGTATATTAGTGATTTTATTATCTATCAACTCAGTCCTAGTCTAGTGTTTAATCTTTTGATTTTTATTTTGATCAAACCTTTTGTCGAAAAATTATTTTTGTATCTTTCAGTTGATAGATTTAAATAAAACTGTAATATTGGCGTAACAAAGTTTGCGCCATTTTTTGATACAATTAAGGAGTCTTATCGAAAAGGAGTAGTATTTTATATTATGAAAAAACGCATTCTTTCAGCAGTGTTGGTAAGTGGTGTGACTTTATCAGCAGCTGCATCAGTACATGCAGAGGATTATGATTCGCAAATCGCTGCTACAAATAACGCAATTAGTAACCTTGCTTCTCAACAAGAGGCTGCGCAAGCACAAGTTGCTACAATCCAATCTCAAGTATCAACTCTCAGAACACAAAAAACTGAATTGGAAGCTAAAAATGCCGAACTTGAAAAAGTATCTGCAGATTTGGAATCTGAAATTCAAGAATTATCAAGTAAGATTGTAGCTCGTCAAGATTCTTTGGCGAAACAAGCTCGTAGTGCTCAACAAAATAACACTGCTACTAGCTACATTAACTCTATCTTGAACTCTAAGTCAATCTCTGAAGCTATTACTCGTATCACAGCTATTTCAAAAGTTGTTACAGCTAATAATGATTTATTGACTAAACAAGAGTCAGATCAAAAAGAGCTTGCTGCTAAACAAGTAGAAAATCAAGCTGCAATTAATACTATTGCAGCTAATAAGTCAGAACTTGAAACAACAGAAGCTGGTTTGACAACTCAACAAGCAGAACTTGAAGCAGCACAAGTTACTTTGGCTGCTGAATTGGCAACAGCTCAAAATGAGAAGACATCACTTGTCTCTGCTAAATCAACTGCTGAATCTGTAGCTGCCTCGACGGCTGCATCAGTGGCACAGTCTCAAGCAATTGCTGAATCAGAGGCAACTGCACAAGTTGTAGATTCTTCAGAAGCAGCAACATCAGTAGCTTCTTCAGAAGTAGCTGCTACTTCTGAAGCTGTAGCTCAGCCTTCAGAGGCACCAGTTTCTGAAACATCGACAGCTTCTGAGGCTGCACAGGAGCCGGCTTCATCAGAAACATCAGAAGTACAACCAGAATCAGCTGCACCAGCTGTTTCAGAAGCTCCTGCTAGCGTAGTACCTGTCGCAACACCAGAAGCTGCACCAGCTGTTTCAGAAGCTCCTGTTAGCGTAGCACCTGTCGTAACATCAGAAGCTGCACCAGCTGCTTCAGAAGCTCCTGCACCAGCTGCTGAAACACATAAAGTGTCAGCAGCATCAACTCCTAATACATATCCAGTTGGACAATGTACTTGGGGTGTGAAATCATTGGCTCCATGGGCTGGTAATAATTGGGGGAATGCTAAAAACTGGATTGCTAGTGCGCGAGCAGCTGGTCATTCAGTAGGTACAACTCCAGTAGCCGGTGCGATTGCGGTATGGCCAAATGATGGTGGTGGTTATGGTCACGTAGCTTATGTTACATCAGCATCAGGTGCAAATTCAATTCAAGTTATGGAATCGAACTACGCTGGTAACATGTCAATCAGTAACTACCGTGGTACATTTGATCCAACATCATCAGCGCATGGTGGTTCTGTATTTTATATTTACCCATAATGAGTATAACAAAAGCGATTCGGCTATTCCCGAATCGTTTTTATTTTATGTAAATAATATATTTAGCCTGAGAAAATAATGGTGTTTGAAAAAAATTCTAGACTAAGGGGAAGTATTTTTATCCTTGTTAAGTTCATGTGACACCATTTATTTGGCGTTGAAAATCAACTTAAAAAAGGGTAGAATGGTCTAGTAGATATTTTGGAGGAAATCATGTCTTATACGAATTTAAAGTTATTTGCTTTGTCGTCTAACCAAGAATTAGCAGCAAAAGTTGCTGATAAAATTGGTATTGAACTTGGAAGATCAAGTGTTCGTGAATTTTCAGATGGTGAGATTCAAGTTAATATTGAAGAGTCTATTCGTGGTCATCACGTTTTTATTCTTCAATCTACAAGCTCTCCTGTAAATGATAATTTGATGGAAATCTTGATTATGGTTGATGCGCTAAAACGTGCTAGCGCTGAGACAATCAATGTTGTTATGCCTTATTATGGATATGCACGTCAAGATCGAAAGGCACGTTCACGTGAACCAATCACATCTAAGTTGGTTGCTAATATGCTCGAGGTAGCAGGTGTTGACCGTCTTTTGACAGTTGACCTTCATGCTCCTCAAATTCAAGGATTCTTTGATATCCCAGTGGATCATTTGATGGGAGCGCCTCTTATCGCAGATTATTTTGATCGTGCTGGTCTTACGGGTAATGATGTGGTTGTTGTTTCTCCAGATCATGGTGGTGTTACTCGAGCGCGTAAACTTGCTCAATGTTTGAAAACACCAATCGCTATCATTGATAAACGTCGTAGTGTTGATAAAATGAACACTTCTGAGGTTATGAATATCATTGGTAATGTTGAAGGGAAAACATGTATCTTGATTGATGATATGATTGATACTGCGGGTACCATCTGCCATGCAGCGGATGCACTTGCTGAAGCTGGTGCTACAAATGTCTTTGCATCATGTACTCACCCTGTATTGTCAGGTCCAGCTCTTGATAATATTCAAAAATCTGCTATTGAAAAGCTTGTTGTGCTTGACACGATTTATCTTCCAGAAGAGCGTTTGATTGATAAAATTGAACAAATATCTATTGCTGATTTGATTTCTGAAGCAATCATTCGTAGTCATGAAAAACGCCCATTGTCACCATTGTTCGAAATGGGTCATAAATAGATTAAAGCGGCTTTTTGTCAACTGTAGTGGGTGACGAAAAGCTAACATCTAGAGAGGATCAGATAGGTCTTCTCTTTTTGTATGTTAAGAGTGATGAAAACATGCTTCCTAAAGTTAATAAAATTTCTAAAACCGAAGCCCAGACGTTTAATATCTTTGATAAGCTTATTGGTCCCCTCCAATTTTGCATGTGAGGACTGTGTTTTTGGTGCATTTTTGATGTATCGTTTGTGTCTAAGAAAGGTCCTAAAGACTGTTTTGAAGTAATAATTGACCTTGCTTATTTTCTCCTCTATGGGGTGAAAAAACTCATTCACCCTCTTATCCTGAAAGTGAAAAAGCAAAGGTTGATAGAGGTTGTAATAATTAGCGATCTCTTCTGAGAAATTCAGTGTCTTCTCAACGACTTCATGTGGGTTTAAGGTTTGACAAAAGGTCTTCGAGTGAAATGATTTACAAGATAACTTACGGCGAGTCTCCAGTGATTTTTAAAGATCGATAAGGTAGTGGCTTCTTATTGAACTGGTTCATAATGGCAATTCTTGTCTTTAAAAAGGCTTGATCAAGCTGCTGGATGATGTGGAAACGATCAATAATGATTTGGGCATTTAGGAAAGTCTTCGAACTAGTGGAATATAAGCTCCTGACATGTCCATCGTGATAAACCTTACCTTTTGTCGGATAAGATTGGAGATTTGGTGGTTTTTCTCAACGATTAATGTCTCAGCAACCGTGACTTTTCTACAATCTTTACACTGTAAGCGATGTTTCTTCAGGCGTCGTAGTGTTGGAGTTCCAGTTTTGCTTGAACCTCGATGTAGGTATCTTTTTCGAAAACAAGAGAAGTAATGATGTTAAGGGATTTAACTCTGTGGTATTCTTAATAGATCTCATGAGTTCTTGCTAATGATGGTTTAGTCGCTTTTCATTATAGTTCTTATGGAACTTTTTGTCTGCATTTAAAAAGCTCCATAATCTCTACAGTGGTTTTTACCCCCTACAGAAATTATAGAGCCATTAAAGCTAGTGAACAGCTCCCTGTCAAGTGGACAATGAAATAATAAAATATTAGGCGACGGCCTTGTTCCTCATTTCAAGAGGGGCAAGGCCGTTATTGCGCTCTTGAAAACGTTGATGATTGTAAAAATAGATGTAGGCATCAATATCTGAAACTAGCTCCTCAAAAGTCTTATACTTCTTCAAATCATAGCACTCCGTCTTAAAGTGCCCAAAGAAACTCTCAATTGGTGCATTGTCAATACACTTACCAACACGAGACATGGAGCGGGTCATCTGATACTGGGTAGTTAAACGGTAATAATCTTTCGAAGTATACTGCGAACCTCGGTCGCTGTGAATTAATGGTGTCGCATTAGGGTTAGCTTTTTGTGCTTTACGAAGTGTTTCCAATACCAATTCGTTATCATTAAATTGACCAACTACATAGGCGACAATTGAGCCGTCGTAAAGATCCTTAATAGCACTCAAATAGGCTTTACAGCTGAAACCGTACTTCAAGAAAGTCACATCTGTACACCATTTCTGATTTGGAGCAGTGGCTGTAAAATTACGATTGAGAATGTTGTCTTCTACATTGACAAAGCTAGTTTTAGTACAATAGCCCTTGGCTCTTCTGATAATGGAACGTAGACCTAGAATGTGCATCAAGCGTCGAATCCGCTTCTTGTTGTAGTTTGTTTCAAGCTTGCGATTGACAAATAGCGTCATACGACGATAACCAAGAATACCATTATGCTGGCTATGAAGTTTCTTGATGATATCCATCAAGCCTAAATTTTCCTGTTCAGAAGTTGTTTCTTGATGTTGTAACCACTTGTAATAGCCTGAGCGAGATACCTTTAGAATATGGCACAAGTGGCTGATAGAAACCTCTTCATACTCATCCGCATATTCTTTAATCGCTTGGAAGGTTTCCAAGTGCCGACCAAGTCTTACCGTCGGTTTCGTCGTTTGATTTCTTCTAACTTTTTTAGCAGGCCGTTCTCCATTTCAAGATACTTAATCCGCTCTTCCTGTTGCTTGATTTTGAGGCGTAACTCTTCTTCTGGAGTAAGGTTTGGTTTACTTGTAAGACCTTTTCCACGACGATCTAGGAGACCGTTAGAACCGTCCTTCTCGAACTTTCTGACCCAAGAATAGATCTGCTGGTAGGAAACACCATACTTCTCAACAGTCCCTTGGTAATCTTTCTCGTGGGCAAGGGTAAAATTGACAATCTCAATTCGTTCTTCAAATGTTGTCTTGCGTCCTTGCTTCATGCGTCTCATTCCTTTACTAGTAGCTTTCAGTTCTTTACCACTAGTATAACTTTTTATCCATGATCTGAGAACATAAGGGTCAGAAATTCCATATTTTTTGGTCAGATCTTTGAGACTTCCCAAGCCATTAAGATAGTCGGAAACAGCTTGTTCCTTTAGTTCCTTACTATACTTCTTCCATTGACGGCTTTCCTCTAGCCCATCAACACCAGCTTCTTTGTACTTCCGAACCCAGTTCGATAGGGTGTCTTTAGAGATACCTTGGTTTCTAGTTAACCAACTAAGTGATTTACCTTCTTCCAAGTGAAGCAGAACAATTTCTAGTTTCTCAGATACAGATTTTGGACTTCTTTTGGACATAATAAAACTCCCCTTATAGTTTCTAGTGAAAATTTTTATTTTTTCACTGTCCACTATAAGGGGAGTATATCATAGCCTAGGACAGTTTTTTGGTGTTTAAATGCGTTTGAGTTTTTGATATAATGTTAGGAATAATTGCAAAGAGGTGACTGTGATGGATTTAACACAACGTTTTAATAAAAATTTAGATAAGATTGAAGTCTCAATGATTCGTCAGTTTGACCAATCAATTTCAGATGTTCCAGGTATTAAAAAGTTGACGCTTGGAGAACCTGATTTTACGACTCCAGATCATGTGAAAGAAGCAGCTAAAACTGCGATTGATGCGAACCAGTCACACTATACAGGTATGGCTGGACTTCCTGATTTGCGCCAAGCTGCTGCGAATTTTGTTAAGGAAAAATACAATCTAACTTATAATCCCGATAATGAAATTTTGGTAACTATTGGGGCCACAGAAGCTCTTTCTGCGTCTTTAACAGCTATTTTGGAGCCAGGTGATACGATTCTTTTGCCTGCACCAGCCTATCCAGGATATGAGCCGATTGCAAATCTAGTTGGGGCTAAAATTGTTGAAATTGATACAACAGCTAATGATTTTGTTTTGACACCGGAGATGTTAGAAAAGGCAATTTTAGAGCAAGGTGATAAGCTTAAGGCTGTTTTACTTAACTACCCAACCAACCCAACAGGTGTGACTTATTCACGCCAACAGATTGAGGATATTGCTGAAGTTCTGAAAAAATATGATATTTTTGTTGTTAGTGATGAAGTATATTCAGAACTAACTTATGTAGATCAACATGTTTCTATTGCTGAATATTTGCCTGAGCAAACTATTTTAATCAACGGCTTGTCGAAATCTCATGCGATGACAGGATGGCGTATTGGTTTTATTTTTGCACCAGAAAGTTTGACGGCTCAGTTGATTAAGAGTCACCAGTATTTGGTGACGGCTGCAGCTACTATGGCACAATTTGCAGCTATCGAAGCATTATCTGCTGGTAAGGATGATGCACAACCAATGAAAGTTGAGTATTTGAAACGTCGGGATTATATTCTTGAAAAAATGACTGAACTTGGTTTCAAAATTATTAAACCTGATGGTGCCTTCTATATCTTTGCTAAGATTCCAGAAGGATATAATCAAGACTCCTTTAAGTTCTGTCAAGACTTTGCTCGTGAAAAAGCTATTGCTATTATTCCTGGCGTTGCTTTTGGGAAATATGGCGAAGGTTATGTTCGATTGTCGTATGCAGCTAGCATGGACACTATTGAAACAGCTATGACTCGTTTGAAAGAGTTTATGGAAGAACATGCAGAAGCTTGAGAGTAGGGGGTTTATCCTCTTCAATCGTAATTATCGTGAGAATGATAAGCTGGTTAAGATTTTTACTAAACAAGCTGGTAAACGGATGTTTTTTGTTAGAGGTGGTGGGTCAGGTAAATTGAGTGCTGTGATTCAACCTTTAAACATCGCTGAATTTATGATGACTGTAAATGATGAAGGTTTATCTTTCATAGAGGATTATAGTCAGGCAGAGTCTTTTAAGGAAATTACAAGTGATATTTTTAAACTGTCTTACGCGACCTATTTAGCTGCCTTGACTGATGCTGCTATTGCTGACGGTGTGGTAGATGCACAATTATTTGCATTTTTAGAGAAAACCCTTGTGTTAATGGAAGAGGGCTTAGATTATGAAATATTGACTAATATCTTTGAGATTCAAGTTTTGGACCGTTTTGGCGTACGATTGAATTTTCATGAATGTGTCTTTTGTCATCGTGTTGGTCTTCCTTTTGATTTCTCGTATAAGTTCTCAGGTTTACTTTGTCCCAATCATTACGAAGAAGATGAAAGGCGTAGTCATTTGGACCCTAATGTGCCTTATCTTTTGGATCGTTTCCAGGGTCTTTCGTTTGAAGAATTGAGAAGCATATCTGTTAAGGATGAAATGAAACGAAAGTTGAGACAATTTATTGATGAGCTTTATGATAATTATGTTGGGATTCATCTTAAAAGCAAGAAGTTTATTGATAATCTAAATTCTTGGGGTCATATTATGAGTAAAGAAGATAATGCTGATTAAGCATTGTCTTCTTTTGTTTCACGTGAAACAGGAATGTAGAGGTTTTCAGTCTCAGGGGTTAAAATGCAGGTCAGTTCGTGCTATAATAAGAGGACAATAAGCTGAAAGACTCTGCTGGGGATAGTGACCGAGGGATGTCTATCTTTGATACAGAGTGATTTATTAATAGAATTTGAGTCTATTGTTTAAGAGCAGAGGATGAGAGGGAGAATGCTATGCCTGTAATTGCAGTGGATGCTATGGGTGGCGATAATGCGCCACAAGCGATCGTAGAGGGAGTTAACCAAGCTTTAGCAGAGTTCAAAGATATTGAAATCCAGCTTTATGGTGACGAAGCTAAAATCAAAAACTATTTGATAGCGAATGAACGTGTGAGCATTGTACATACTGATGAAAAGATAAATTCGGATGACGAGCCCGTCAAAGCAATTCGAAAGAAAAAGAAAGCTTCGATGGTTTTGGGTGCACAAGCTGTTAAGGAGAAAGCAGCGGATGCTGTAATCTCTGCAGGGAATACAGGTGCTCTTTTGGCCGCCGGTCTTTTTGTTGTTGGACGTATTAAGGGAGTTGAAAGACCAGGTCTTATGTCAACGATGCCAAGTTTTACTGGTCAACCCTTTGATATGCTTGATTTAGGAGCTAATGCTGAAAATACAGCTAATCACTTGCATCAATATGCTATTTTAGGCTCTTTCTATGCTAAAAATGTACGTGGAATTGCCACCCCTCGTGTAGGCCTCCTTAATAATGGGACTGAGAAAACAAAGGGGGATAGTCTTCGTAAGGAGGCTTTTGAGCTTTTATCCAAGGAAGCAAGTATTAACTTCATTGGTAATGTCGAGGCGCGTGAAATCATGTCTGGAGCTGCTGATGTGGTAGTGGCTGATGGTTTCACAGGAAATGCGGTTCTTAAGGCAATTGAAGGAACTGGACTTGGCACAATGAAGACTCTTAAGTCAGCCATAATGAATGGTGGTCTCAAAGCTAAGTTAGGTGCCTTCCTATTGAAGGATAGACTTAAAGGTATGAAAGAGACGATGGATTACTCAAGTGCCGGTGGAGCTGTTCTTTTTGGGCTCAAGGCTCCTGTAGTAAAATGTCATGGATCTAGTGATGCTAAAGCAGTCTACTATACCATTAAGCAGGTTCGTAAGATGCTCGATACTAAGGTGGTGGAGCAACTAGTTGACGCTTTCGACCCGAAAGAGGAGGTTAACTGATGAGTAGAGTAGAAATTCTTCAGGAAATGCAGCTCGTTATTCAAGAGCAATTGGATAGAGAGGACATTGTTTTAACCGAAGCTACCAAATTAAATGACTTGGGTGTAGATTCAATAGAGCTTATGGAGTTCATTATTAATTTGGAGGATGAGTTTTCCCTAGAGATTTCTGATAATACCATTGATCATATGGATAAGGTATCAGATTTGTTAGACTATTTGTCTGAGCAATTGAATAACAAATAAGAAAACTAGACTCTAGTTGTTAGATTCTAGAGGAATATAATAATGAAGCAACTATATGTTGTTGCATGTTTTCATTTTATTGGAGTGAGATAAAAAGCTAAAAGTTACATTGATTTAGCACTATCTCACTCCTTTTTTCTATACTTTTTTATTAAAAAACTCTAACCAACACTAAAAATCCGAACGTTATTTGTTTAACAAAACAAAAAAGTTTGATATATGTTTGTTTTTGGATTTTTGTGTGATATAATTAAGATGGACAAACTTGAAAGGCGAACGATTCTATGTCAAACCAACTGATTTATACTGGGAAAGCTAAAGATATTTATAGTACAGAAGACGAAAATGTGATTAAGTCGGTCTATAAGGACCAGGCAACCATGCTTAATGGTGCTCGTAAGGAGACCATTAAAGGGAAAGGCGTGCTTAATAATCAGATTTCGTCTCTTATTTTTGAAAAATTGAACGCTTCGGGTGTGGCTACTCATTTTATCGAACGTATCTCTGATACAGAACAACTTAACAAGAAGGTTACAATCATTCCTTTGGAGGTTGTGCTTCGTAACGTGACTGCGGGTTCTTTCTCAAAACGTTTCGGTGTGGAAGAAGGTCTGGACTTGAAAACTCCAATTGTTGAATTTTACTACAAAAACGATGATTTGGATGATCCATTTATCAATGATGAGCATGTGAAGTTTTTGAATATTGCTAATGATGAGCAAATTGCTTATATCAAGGATGAAACACGTCGTATCAACGAATTGCTAAAAGATTGGTTTGAGCAAATTGGTCTTCGTTTGATTGACTTCAAATTGGAATTTGGTTTTGATAAGGATGGCAAGATTATTTTGGCAGATGAATTTTCACCAGATAACTGTCGTCTTTGGGATGCGGAAGGGCACCATATGGATAAGGATGTTTTCCGTCGTGATCTCGGTAGCTTGACAGATGTGTATGAAGTTGTATTGGAAAAATTGCAAGGATTGAAGTAAAGTTTTACTTGGTCGTCACTACAATCTTTTAGTGGAAATAGATAAAGGAAATAAAATGGATAAACGTATTTTCGTTGAGAAAAAAGCTGATTTTCGTGTGAAATCTCGCTCTTTATTAAAAGAATTACAGCATAATATTCAGTTGAAAACCTTGAATGATCTTCGTATTGTACAAGTTTACGATGTCTTTAATTTGGCAGAGGATTTGTTTGCCCGTGCGGAAAAATATATCTTTTCTGAGCAAGTGACCGATACTGTTTTGGATGAAGCTACAGTTAAGACTGACCTTGAGAAGTATGCTTTCTTTGCTATCGAAAGCTTGCCTGGTCAATTTGATCAACGTGCAGCATCTTCACAAGAAGCTTTGCTTTTGCTTGGTAGCTCAAGTGATGTAACGGTTAATACTGCTCAATTGTACTTGGTTAACAAGGACATTGCTGCTAATGAATTGGAAGCTGTTAAAAATTATCTATTGAACCCAGTGGACTCTCGTTTCAAAGATATCACTGTTGGTATTGCTAAACAGGATTTCTCTGAGTCTGACAAAACGATTCCAAACTTGGATTTCTTTGAAACTTATACAGCAGAAGATTTTGCACAGTATAAGGCAGATCAAGGATTGGCCATGGAAGTGGATGACCTGCTCTTCATTCAAGATTACTTCAAGTCAATTGGACGTGTGCCAACTGAGACTGAACTTAAGGTTTTGGATACTTACTGGTCTGACCACTGCCGCCACACAACTTTCGAGACTGAGTTGAAAAACATCGACTTCTCAGCTTCTAAATTCCAAAAACAATTGCAAGCAACTTATGACAAATATATTGCCATGCGTGATGAGTTGGGACGTGCAGAAAAGCCTCAAACCTTAATGGATATGGCGACTATTTTTGGTCGTTATGAGCGTGCCAATGGCCGTTTGGATGACATGGAAGTTTCTGACGAAATCAATGCCTGCTCAGTTGAAATTGAAGTAGATGTCAATGGTGTCAAAGAACCATGGCTTCTTATGTTCAAGAACGAAACTCATAACCACCCAACGGAAATCGAACCATTTGGTGGAGCGGCTACTTGTATCGGTGGTGCCATTCGTGACCCATTGTCAGGTCGTTCATACGTTTACCAAGCTATGCGTATTTCAGGTGCCGGTGATATTACAACACCAATCGCTGAAACACGTGCTGGAAAATTGCCACAACAAGTCATTTCTAAAAAAGCGGCTCATGGTTATTCTTCATATGGTAACCAAATTGGTCTTGCAACAACTTATGTTCGTGAATACTTCCACCCAGGTTTCGTTGCCAAGCGTATGGAGCTAGGTGCAGTTGTCGGTGCAGCTCCTAAGGAGAATGTTGTCCGTGAAAAACCTGAAGCTGGAGATGTGGTTATCTTGCTCGGTGGTAAGACTGGACGCGACGGTATCGGTGGTGCGACAGGTTCTTCAAAAGTTCAAACGGTTGAATCAGTTGAAACAGCTGGTGCTGAGGTTCAAAAAGGTAATGCTATCGAAGAACGTAAGATTCAACGTCTTTTCCGCAATGGTGAAGTAACACGTCTTATCAAGAAATCCAATGACTTTGGTGCTGGTGGTGTCTGTGTGGCTATCGGTGAATTGGCAGATGGTCTTGAAATTG
Source organism: Streptococcus sp. FSL E2-3488 (assembly GCF_038003585.1). Classification (NCBI taxonomy): domain Bacteria; kingdom Bacillati; phylum Bacillota; class Bacilli; order Lactobacillales; family Streptococcaceae; genus Streptococcus; species Streptococcus sp. FSL E2-3488. The sequence goes on from NZ_JBBOPL010000002.1 coordinate 41,627, forward strand.
ATCTAGACAAAGTGCCATTGAAATACCAAGGTTTGAACGGTACCGAAATTGCCATCTCTGAATCTCAAGAACGTATGGCTGTGGTGGTTCGTCCAGAAGATGTAGATATCTTCGTTGCTGAATGTAACAAAGAAAATATTGATGCAGTTGTCGTTGCAACCGTGACTGAAAAACCAAATCTCGTCATGCACTGGAATGGTAAAACAATTGTTGATTTGGAACGTCGTTTCCTTGATACAAATGGTGTGCGTACAGTAGTAGATGTTAAGGTGGTTGACAAGGATGTCAAGCTTCCAGAAGAACGCAAAACCTCTGCTGAAACCCTTGAAGCAGATACGCTTGAAGTTTTGGCTGACCTTAACCATGCAAGTCAAAAAGGTTTACAAACTATGTTTGATAGCTCGGTTGGTCGTTCAACAGTCAATCACCCACTTGGTGGTCGATACCAAATTACTCCAACTGAAGCTTCCGTTCAGAAATTGCCAGTCCAATATGGCGTGACAACAACTGCCTCTGTCATAGCCCAAGGATTTAACCCATACATCGCAGAATGGTCTCCATATCATGGTGCTGCATATGCAGTCATCGAAGCAACAGCTCGTTTGGTTGCTGTTGGTGCAAATTGGTCTAAGGCTCGTTTCTCTTATCAAGAATACTTCGAGCGTATGGATAAAAAAGCAGAGCGTTTTGGTAAACCAGTATCAGCTCTTCTTGGATCAATCGAAGCTCAGATTCAACTTGGTTTGCCATCTATTGGTGGTAAGGACTCTATGTCAGGCACCTTTGAAGAATTGACAGTACCACCAACCTTGGTTGCTTTTGGGGTGACAACAGCAGACAGTCATAAGGTCCTTTCTCCAGAATTTAAGGCTGCTGGTGAAAATATCTACTACATCCCAGGTCAAGCTTTGGCCCAAGAGATTGATTTTGATCTCATCAAGTCTAACTTTGCTCAGTTTGAAGCTATCCAAGCTGATCACAAAGTGACAGCTGCATCAGCTGTCAAATATGGTGGTGTCATTGAAGCTCTTGCACTTGCAACGTTTGGGAACCATATCGGGGCGACTGTAACCCTTGAAAATCTTGAGACTGCCTTAACAGCTCAATTGGGAGGATTCATCTTCACATCTCCGGAAGAGATTGCAAGTGTTGGCAAGATTGGACAAACAGTAGCTGACTTTACACTTGCTGTCAACGGTGTAACGCTTGATGGATATAAACTTGACAGTGCCTTTCAAGGTAAATTGGAAGAGGTTTACCCAACTGAATTTGCACAAGCAACTGAGTTAGAAGAAGTACCTGCTGTGACATCAGATACTGTTATAAAAGCTAAAGAAGTAGTTGAGAAACCAGTGGTTTACATCCCAGTATTCCCAGGTACTAACTCTGAGTATGACTCTGCTAAGGCCTTTGAAAAAGAAGGTGCCAAAGTCAACTTAGTACCATTTGTAACATTGAATGAAGAAGCGATTGTCAAGTCTGTTGACACCATGGTTGACAATATTGAAAAAGCTAACATTATCTTCCTTGCAGGTGGCTTCTCAGCAGCGGATGAACCAGATGGAGCAGCTAAATTTATCGTTAACATCTTGCTCAATGAAAAAGTACGTGCAGCTATTGATAGCTTCATCGAACGTGGTGGTTTAATCATCGGTATCTGTAACGGGTTCCAAGCTCTTGTCAAATCAGGTCTCCTTCCATACGGTAACTTTGAAGATGCAAGCAGTACTAGTCCAACCCTCTTCTACAATGATGCCAACCAACACGTGGCTAAGATGGTTGAAACACGTATTGCCAATACTAACTCACCTTGGCTTGCTGGAGTGAAAGTTGGTGACATCCATACCATCCCAGTATCACACGGTGAAGGTAAATTTGTCGTGACGACTGAAGAATTTGCGGAGCTTCGCGATAATGGTCAAATCTTTAGCCAATATGTTGACTTCGAAGGCAAACCTAGCATGGATTCTAAATATAATCCAAATGGTTCTGTCAATGCTATTGAAGGTATCACAAGCAAGAACGGTCAAATTATTGGTAAGATGGGACACTCAGAACGTTTCGAAGATGGTCTCTTCAAAAATATTCCAGGAAATAAAGAACAGCACCTATTTGCGTCAGCGGTTAAATACTTCACTGGAAAATAATAGAGTGAGTTTAGCGCACTCAGTAATGATATTTTTCGCTGTAGCGATATTCTTAGAGAACTGGAGAATTTTGCAAAATCGAGATCAAATTGGAAGAATGAGACGCTAGAGATAGCTACACTCGTTCATGTTACCTAAGAAAAATATCACAAATAAAAGGTATATAAAATGACATACGAAGTTAAATCTCTTAATGAAGAATGTGGTGTTTTTGGAATTTGGGGTCACCCAGATGCTGCCAAATTAACTTATTTCGGACTTTATAGTCTTCAACACCGTGGCCAAGAGGGGGCAGGAATTCTCTCAAATGATGCGGGTCAATTGAAGCGTCATCGTGATATGGGGCTTCTCTCAGAAGTTTTCCGTGATCCAGCCAACTTAGACAAGCTGACTGGTAAGGCTGCTATCGGTCATGTTCGTTATGCGACTGCCGGTGAGGCTTCTGTAGACAATATTCAACCATTCATGTTTAAGTTTCACGATGGACAGCTTGGTCTTGCTCATAATGGGAATTTGACTAATGCAGTGTCACTAAGACGTGAGTTGGAGAAGAATGGGGCCATTTTTAGCTCAACTTCTGATTCAGAAATCTTAGCTCACTTGATTCGTCGTAGCCATAACCCATCATTTATGGGAAAAGTAAAAGAAGCTCTGAACACTGTCAAAGGTGGATTTGCTTACCTTCTTATGATTGAGGACAAGCTTATTGCAGCTTTGGATCCAAATGGTTTTCGTCCCCTTTCTATTGGTAAGATGGCCAATGGAGCTATCGTGGTTTCATCTGAAACCTGTGCCTTTGAAGTAGTTGGAGCAGAGTGGATTCGCGATGTAAATCCAGGTGAAGTTGTTATCATCGATGATAACGGCATCACTTACGATAACTATACAACGGACACTCAATTGGCTGTTTGCTCAATGGAGTATATCTACTTTGCCCGTCCTGATTCAAATATCCGAGGGGTCAATGTCCATACAGCTCGTAAACGTATGGGTGCTCAATTAGCACGTGAGTTCAAACATGAAGCAGATATTGTCGTTGGTGTGCCTAATTCATCACTTAGTGCAGCCATGGGATTTGCGGAAGAATCAGGCTTGCCAAATGAAATGGGCTTGATAAAAAACCAATACACCCAACGTACCTTTATCCAACCAACACAAGAATTGCGTGAGCAAGGAGTTCGTATGAAACTCTCTGCCGTATCAGGTGTTGTTAAAGGAAAACGTGTGGTCATGATTGACGATTCCATTGTTCGTGGAACAACGTCCCGTCGTATCGTTCAACTCTTGAAAGAAGCAGGGGCGACTGAGGTTCACGTGGCTATCGGAAGTCCAGCCCTTGCTTACCCATGTTTCTACGGTATCGATATTCAAACACGTAAGGAATTGATTGCTGCCAATCACACAGTAGAAGAAATCCGTGAAATCATTGGTGCGGATAGCTTGACTTACTTGTCTATCGATGGCTTGATTGATTCCATTGGAATTGACACAGATGAACCAAATGGTGGCCTTTGTGTGGACTACTTCACTGGCAAATATTCAACACCATTGTATGACTACGAAAAAAGCTATTTGGAAAGTTTGGAAGAACACACTTCTTTCTATTAAGAGCAGTGCAGAAGAAAAAGAGGAAAAATTATGTCTAAAAATGCTTACGCGCAGTCTGGTGTAGACGTTGAAGCAGGTTATGAAGTTGTTGAACGTATCAAAAAACACGTTGCCCGTACAGAGCGTGCAGGTGTCATGGGAGGTCTTGGTGGCTTTGGTGGTATGTTTGACCTTTCAAAAACAGGTGTCAAAGAGCCCGTTTTGATTTCAGGGACAGATGGTGTCGGAACTAAACTCATGCTTGCTATCAAGTATGATAAGCATGATACTATCGGTCAAGACTGTGTGGCTATGTGTGTTAACGATATTATCGCTGCAGGTGCTGAACCCCTTTACTTCCTTGACTACGTAGCAACTGGTAAAAATGAACCAGCTAAATTGGAACAAGTCGTTGCTGGTGTGGCTGAGGGTTGTGTGCAATCTGGTGTGGCCCTCATTGGTGGTGAGACTGCTGAGATGCCTGGTATGTATGGCGAAGACGACTATGACTTGGCTGGTTTCGCAGTAGGTGTCGCTGAAAAATCACAAATCATCGACGGTTCAAAAGTAGCCGAAGGTGATGTGCTTCTTGGACTTGCCTCAAGCGGTATCCACTCAAATGGTTACTCACTCGTTCGTCGTGTTTTTGCTGATTACACAGGTGAAGAAGTCCTCCCAGAACTTGAAGGCCAAAAACTTAAAGACGTTCTTCTTGAACCAACTCGTATCTACGTCAAAGCAGCTTTGCCATTGATTAAAGAAGAATTGGTTAACGGTATTGCCCACATCACAGGTGGTGGTTTCATCGAAAATGTACCACGTATGTTCTCAGATGACTTGGCTGCTGAGATTGACGAAAGCAAGGTCCCAGTACTTCCAATTTTCAAAGCTCTTGAAAAATATGGTGAAATCAAACATGAAGAAATGTTTGAAATCTTCAACATGGGTATTGGTCTCATGCTTGCGGTGAAACCAGAAAATGTGGAACGTGTCAAAGAACTTCTTGACGAACCTGTTTATGAAATCGGTCGAATTGTGAAGAAGGATGGCGCAAGTGTGGTGATTAAATAATGGCTAAAAGGATTGCTGTATTTGCCTCTGGCAACGGCTCAAACTTCCAGGTGATTGCGGAACAATTTCCAGTAGAATTTGTCTTTTCAGATCACCGTGATGCCTATGTCTTAGAACGTGCCAAAAATCTAGGCGTGGCTAGCCATGCCTTTGAACTCAAGGAATTTGACAATAAAGCAGCTTATGAAGAAGCCATCGTCAAACTCTTGGATGAACACCAGATTGACTTGGTTTGTTTGGCCGGTTATATGAAAATCGTCGGTCCAACCTTGCTAGCAGCTTATGAAGGCCGTATCATCAATATTCACCCGGCTTATCTTCCTGAATTTCCGGGAGCTCATGGCATTGAGGATGCTTGGAATGCAGGTGTTGACCAGTCTGGCGTGACTATTCACTGGGTGGATTCTGGCGTTGATACCGGTAAGGTCATCAAACAAGTCCGTGTCCCACGCCTTGAAGGTGATACCCTTGATACTTTCGAGACTCGCATCCACGAAACAGAGTACAAGCTCTATCCAGAAGTATTGGATAGTTTGGGAGTAGCGAGAAAATGAGGAAGTGCTAGAGTTGAATGAAAATTTTCGACTGTAGCAGAGAAAGAACTCTAAAAAAGGAAAATAAAATGACTAAACGCGCACTAATTAGTGTCTCAGATAAAGCGGGCATCGTTGAATTTGCCCAAGAACTCAAAAAACTAGGTTGGGACATCATCTCAACAGGTGGTACTAAAGTTGCCCTTGACAATGCTGGGGTAGACACTATCGCCATCGACGATGTGACTGGTTTCCCAGAAATGATGGACGGACGTGTTAAGACCCTTCACCCAAATATCCACGGTGGTCTCCTCGCTCGTCGTGACCTCGATAGCCACCTTCAAGCGGCTAAGGACAATAATATCGAATTGATTGACCTTGTTGTGGTAAACCTTTATCCATTCAAGGAAACCATTCTCAAACCAGACGTGACTTACGCTGACGCAGTTGAAAACATCGATATCGGTGGGCCATCAATGCTTCGTTCAGCGGCTAAAAACCACGCTAGCGTAACAGTTGTTGTAGATCCTGCTGACTATGCTGTTGTTCTTGACGAATTGTCAGCAAACGGTGAAACAAGTTACGAAACTCGCCAACGTTTGGCAGCGAAAGTATACCGTCACACAGCTTCATATGATGCTTTGATTGCGGAATACTTCACAGCTCAAGTGGGTGAAACAAAACCTGAAAAACTCACTTTGACTTATGACCTTAAGCAACCAATGCGTTACGGTGAAAACCCTCAACAAGACGCAGACTTCTACCAAAAAGGTTTGCCAACGGCTTACTCAATTGCTTCAGCAAAACAGCTTAACGGTAAAGAATTGTCATTCAACAATATCCGTGACGCTGATGCCGCTATCCGTATCATCCGTGATTTCAAAGACCGTCCAACAGTTGTGGCTCTCAAACACATGAACCCATGTGGTATCGGTCAAGCTGATGACATCGAAACAGCTTGGGACTACGCTTATGAAGCTGACCCAGTGTCAATCTTCGGTGGTATTGTAGTTCTTAACCGTGAAGTGAATGCTGAGACAGCTAAGAAAATGCATGGTGTCTTCCTTGAAATCATTATTGCACCAAGCTATACAGATGAAGCGATTGAAATTTTGACTACCAAGAAGAAAAATTTACGTATCCTTGAGTTGCCATTTGATGCTCAAGATGCTAGTGGAGTGGAAGCGGAATACACTGGTGTTGTTGGAGGTCTCCTTGTTCAAAACCAAGACGTTGTTAAAGAAAGTCCAGCTGACTGGCAAGTGGTTACTAAACGCCAACCAACTGATACAGAAGCGACAGCTCTTGAGTTTGCTTGGAAAGCCGTCAAGTACGTCAAATCAAATGGTATCATCGTGACTAACGACCACATGACACTTGGTGTTGGCCCTGGCCAAACTAACCGTGTGGCTTCCGTCCGTATCGCTATTGACCAAGCCAAAGGGCGTCTTGACGGTGCTGTTCTTGCTTCAGATGCCTTCTTCCCATTTGCAGATAACGTGGAAGAAATCGCCAAAGCAGGTATCAAGGCTATTATCCAACCAGGTGGCTCAGTACGTGACCAAGAGTCTATCGAAGCAGCTGATAAATATGGATTAACGATGATCTTTACAGGCGTTCGTCACTTCCGTCATTAAAAAATTACGAAGCATCTAAGTAATTGGATGTTTTTAAGATGCCTTAAGCTTTCTTTAAGCTATCCAAGCTATACTAAGGTCATCCTAAAAAACTTTTTTTTCATAAATCTCCTAAAATGAACTGTACCCCAAAAGTTAGACAGAAAAATCTAACTTTTGGGGTGTTTTTATTATGAAATTAACTTATGAAGATAAAGTTCAAATATATGAATTGAGAAAGCAAGGTCAAACCTTCAACCAACTTTCAAAACGATTTGGTGTGGATGCTTCTGGATTAAGATATATGACGAGATTGATTGAACGTTACGGAATAGAAATTATCAAGAAAGGTAAGCATCGTTACGATTCTCCAGACTTAAAACAAGAAATGATTGATAAAGTGCTACTTGAAGGTCGTTCACAAAAAAGTGTAAGTCTTGATTATTGTCTTTCAAGTGGTGGAATGTTGCCTAATTGGATAGCACAATATAAGAAAAATGGGTATACTCTTCTTGAGAAAAGAGGAGGGAGAGTACCTAAAATGGGGCGTAAACCAAAGAAGAAACCCGAAGAGATGACAGAGTTAGAACGTCTTCAAGCAGAAAATGAGTACCTGAGAGCGGAGAATGCTATTCTAAAAAAGTTGAGAGAACTCCGATTGAGGGACGAAAAGGAGCAAGAAGAAAAACAGAAATTGTTCAAGGATTGGTAACAGAGTTTCCTTTAGATATCCTTCTAAACATTATCAAACTTGCTCGTTCAACCTATTATTACCACTTAAAGAAACTGAATCAAGTAGATAAAAATCAATCTATCAAAGTGGAAAT
>NZ_JBBOPL010000003.1:0-4434 GCF_038003585.1 Streptococcus sp. FSL E2-3488
GCTAAGCGACTACCGTATCTAACAGGGGGCAACCCCCAACTACATCAGGCGTACTAGGGCTTAACTTCTGTGTTCGGCATGGGAACAGGTGTATCTCCTAGGCTATCGTCACTTAACTCTGAGTATTCTCAACTCAAAATTGAATATCTATACTGTATCAAGAAACCAAATCGTTGTCAATATATCTCAGTTACATTCGTTGGATAAGTCCTCGAGCTATTAGTATTAGTCCGCTACATGTGTCACCACACTTCCACTTCTAACCTATCAACCTGATCATCTCTCAGGGCTCTTACTGATATAAAATCATGGGAAATCTCATCTTGAGGTGGGCTTCACACTTAGATGCTTTCAGCGTTTATCCCTTCCCTACATAGCTACCCAGCGATGCTCTTGGCAGAACAACTGGTACACCAGCGGTAAGTCCACTCTGGTCCTCTCGTACTAGGAGCAGATCCTCTCAAATTTCCTACGCCCGCGACGGATAGGGACCGAACTGTCTCACGACGTTCTGAACCCAGCTCGCGTGCCGCTTTAATGGGCGAACAGCCCAACCCTTGGGACCGACTACAGCCCCAGGATGCGACGAGCCGACATCGAGGTGCCAAACCTCCCCGTCGATGTGAACTCTTGGGGGAGATAAGCCTGTTATCCCCAGGGTAGCTTTTATCCGTTGAGCGATGGCCCTTCCATACGGAACCACCGGATCACTAAGCCCGACTTTCGTCCCTGCTCGAGTTGTAGCTCTCGCAGTCAAGCTCCCTTATACCTTTACACTCTGCGAATGATTTCCAACCATTCTGAGGGAACCTTTGGGCGCCTCCGTTACCTTTTAGGAGGCGACCGCCCCAGTCAAACTGCCCGTCAGACACTGTCTCCGATAGGGATAACCTATCTGGGTTAGAGTAGCCATAACACAAGGGTAGTATCCCAACAACGCCTCACTCGAAACTGGCGTCCCGAGGTCATAGGCTCCTACCTATCCTGTACATGTGGTACAGATACTCAATATCAAACTGCAGTAAAGCTCCATGGGGTCTTTCCGTCCTGTCGCGGGTAACCTGCATCTTCACAGGTACTAAAATTTCACCGAGTCTCTCGTTGAGACAGTGCCCAAATCATTACGCCTTTCGTGCGGGTCGGAACTTACCCGACAAGGAATTTCGCTACCTTAGGACCGTTATAGTTACGGCCGCCGTTTACTGGGGCTTCAATTCATGCCTTCGCTTACGCTAAGCACTCCTCTTAACCTTCCAGCACCGGGCAGGCGTCACCCCCTATACATCATCTTACGATTTAGCAGAGAGCTGTGTTTTTGATAAACAGTTGCTTGGGCCTATTCACTGCGGCTGACCATCAGTCAGCGCCCCTTCTCCCGAAGTTACGGGGCCATTTTGCCGAGTTCCTTAACGAGAGTTCTCTCGCTCACCTGAGGCTACTCGCCTCGACTACCTGTGTCGGTTTGCGGTACGGGTAGAGTATAATTAACGCTAGAAGCTTTTCTCGGCAGTGTGACATCACTAACTTCGCTACTAAACTTCGCTCCCCATCACAGCTCAATGTTAAAGATATAAGCATTTGACTCATATCACACCTCACTGCTTGGCCAGACACTTCCAATCGTCTGGTTTAGTTAGCCTACTGCGTCCCTCCATCACTATATACTCTAGTACAGGAATATCAACCTGTTGTCCATCGGATACACCTTTCGGTCTCTCCTTAGGTCCCGACTAACCCAGGGCGGACGAGCCTTCCCCTGGAAACCTTAGTCTTACGGTGGACAGGATTCTCACCTGTCTTTCGCTACTCATACCGGCATTCTCACTTCTATGCGCTCCAGCACTCCTCACGGTACACCTTCTTCGCACATAGAACGCTCTCCTACCATACCTATAAAGGTATCCACAGCTTCGGTAATATGTTTTAGCCCCGGTACATTTTCGGCGCAGGGTCACTCGACTAGTGAGCTATTACGCACTCTTTGAATGAATAGCTGCTTCTAAGCTAACATCCTAGTTGTCTGTGCAACCCCACATCCTTTTCCACTTAACATATATTTTGGGACCTTAGCTGGTGGTCTGGGCTGTTTCCCTTTCGACTACGGATCTTAGCACTCGCAGTCTGACTGCCGATTATATCTCATTGGCATTCGGAGTTTATCTGAGATTGGTAATCCGGGATGGACCCCTCACCCAAACAGTGCTCTACCTCCAAGAGACTTAACATCGACGCTAGCCCTAAAGCTATTTCGGAGAGAACCAGCTATCTCCAAGTTCGTTTGGAATTTCTCCGCTACCCACAAGTCATCCAAGCACTTTTCAACGTGCCCTGGTTCGGTCCTCCAGTGAGTTTTACCTCACCTTCAACCTGCTCATGGGTAGGTCACATGGTTTCGGGTCTACGACATGATACTAATGCGCCCTATTAAGACTCGGTTTCCCTACGGCTCCGTCTCTTCAACTTAACCTCGCATCATATCGTAACTCGCCGGTTCATTCTACAAAAGGCACGCTCTCACCCATTAACGGGCTCGAACTTGTTGTAGGCACACGGTTTCAGGTTCTATTTCACTCCCCTCCCGGGGTGCTTTTCACCTTTCCCTCACGGTACTGGTTCACTATCGGTCACTAGAGAGTATTTAGGGTTGGGAGATGGTCCTCCCAGATTCCGACGAGATTTCTCGTGTCTCGCCGTACTCAGGATACTGCTAGGTATAAAGACTATTTCGAATACGAGGCTATTACTCTCTTTGGCCTACCTTCCCAGGTAGTTCTTCTATAATCTTTAAGTCCACGTTGCAGTCCTACAACCCCGAAGAGTAAACTCTTCGGTTTGCCCTCTTGCCGTTTCGCTCGCCGCTACTAAGGCAATCGCTTTTGCTTTCTCTTCCTACAGCTACTTAGATGTTTCAGTTCACTGCGTCTTCCTCTACATTACCTTAACAGTAATGAGTGACAGGCATTACCTGCCGGGTTCCCCCATTCGGACATCTCTGGATCATTGCTCACTTACAGCTCCCCAAAGCATTTCGTCGTTAGTCACGTCCTTCATCGGCTTCTAGTGCCAAGGCATCCACCGTGCGCCCTTATTAACTTAACCTTATTTTGGCCTTTCGACCTAACTCATTAAATATTCACAGCGTTTCGGTTTATTTTCTTGTTACTATCTATATGTAATTACTTACATATGGAATTTGATATAGATATTCAATTTTCAATGGACAATACTTGAATCTTTCGATTCAATGGAGCCTAGCGGGATCGAACCGCTGACCTCCTGCGTGCAAAGCAGGCGCTCTCCCAGCTGAGCTAAGGCCCCACAAGACCTCTCAAAACTAAATAAGAAACTCAAGTACATTCCGTTTTTCCTTAGAAAGGAGGTGATCCAGCCGCACCTTCCGATACGGCTACCTTGTTACGACTTCACCCCAATCATCTGTCCCACCTTAGGCGGCTGGCTCCAAAAGGTTACCTCACCGACTTCGGGTGTTACAAACTCTCGTGGTGTGACGGGCGGTGTGTACAAGGCCCGGGAACGTATTCACCGCGGCGTGCTGATCCGCGATTACTAGCGATTCCGACTTCATGTAGGCGAGTTGCAGCCTACAATCCGAACTGAGATTGGCTTTAAGAGATTAGCTCGCCGTCACCGACTCGCAACTCGTTGTACCAACCATTGTAGCACGTGTGTAGCCCAGGTCATAAGGGGCATGATGATTTGACGTCATCCCCACCTTCCTCCGGTTTATTACCGGCAGTCTCGCTAGAGTGCCCAACTGAATGATGGCAACTAACAATAGGGGTTGCGCTCGTTGCGGGACTTAACCCAACATCTCACGACACGAGCTGACGACAACCATGCACCACCTGTCACCGATGTACCGAAGTAACTTTCTATCTCTAGAAATAGCATCGGGATGTCAAGACCTGGTAAGGTTCTTCGCGTTGCTTCGAATTAAACCACATGCTCCACCGCTTGTGCGGGCCCCCGTCAATTCCTTTGAGTTTCAACCTTGCGGTCGTACTCCCCAGGCGGAGTGCTTAATGCGTTAGCTGCGGCACTGAATCCCGGAAAGGATCCAACACCTAGCACTCATCGTTTACGGCGTGGACTACCAGGGTATCTAATCCTGTTCGCTCCCCACGCTTTCGAGCCTCAGCGTCAGTTACAGACCAGAGAGCCGCTTTCGCCACCGGTGTTCCTCCATATATCTACGCATTTCACCGCTACACATGGAATTCCACTCTCCCCTTCTGCACTCAAGTTTGACAGTTTCCAAAGCGAACTATGGTTGAGCCACAGCCTTTAACTTCAGACTTATCAAACCGCCTGCGCTCGCTTTACGCCCAATAAATCCGGACAACGCTCGGGACCTACGTATTACCGCGGCTGCTGGCACGTAGTTAGCCGTCCCTTTCTGGTAAGCTACCGTCA